>CAJMLC010000006.1 GCA_905214155.1 uncultured bacterium
ACTGAAACTGGTTTTTGTGAAAATGCTGGCAATGCGCCGATGCGGTCATACTGTATTTTTCATTTTATCATGCTTTTTACAAAAATACAACGAATCCTGTTTGACGATATCAAAAAAGCCTGAGCCGTTTGGCTCAGGCTTTTGAGATTCAGGGCCGTTCGAGCAGCCCGTCCGCCAGATCAGCGGCGGCCTGCCGCTTCAGCTGCACGTGCAGCTTCTTGCCGGTCGCGTTGTAGGGCAGCTCCGTGACGAAGCGGTAATAGCGCGGACATTTATAGTCCGAAAGATCGTCGTTCTCCGCGCACCAGTGCGCCAGATCCTTCGCGGTCAGCGTATCGTCCGCCGGAATGAGATAGGCCGCGACGGATTCGCCGCGCGAAGCGTCGGGCACGCCGGCGACCATGCAGTCGGCAACCTTCGGGTGCGTGCAGAGCACCTCTTCGAGCTGCGCCGGATAGATATTCTCGCCCATGCAGACGATCATGTCGTCGCGGCGGCCGCGGACGGTGACATAGTGCCCCGCGTCCCACGTGCCGACGTCGTGCGTGTAGAACCAGCCGTCCTTGTAACGCTCCGCCGTCAGCTCCGGGTTCTGCGTGTAGCAGAGCGCGGATTTGTACGGGGCAAAGAGGATGATCTCGCCCGGCGTCTCGCCGTCGGTGGGGACGGTCTCGTCCGGGCTTGCATCGCGTCCTTCGTGCAGGGCCACGACGCGGACCTCATCGTCCGTGCAGGCGCGTCCGGCGCTGCCCGCCATCTCCGGCAGGTCGTCCGGCCGAAGGAAGCTGTTCCAGAACGTTTCGGTCGTGCCGTAGCCGTTGAAGATGCGCGGCGTCAGCAGCCGCTGGAAGCGGATGCAGCTCTCGCGCTCGAGCGGACTGCCCATTGTGACGATGCCGTGCAACCCGCTGAGGTCGGCGGGATGCTTTTCCTGCCGGGCCGCCAGCTTTTCAAGTGCCGACGGCACGCCAATTAGGAACGTGACGCCGTATCGCTCCACAGCCTCGAAGCACGCCTTCGCGCCGAACATCCGCATCACGACGAGCGAGGCCCCGGCATAGAGCGTTGCGGTCGGTCCGCCGGAATGCAGCCCGCCGCGGTGGAACCATGGGGTCATGTTCATCGTGACGTCGTTCGGCGTCAGCGGGAAGTGCATGATCGCGTCGTGCGCGGAGAGCACCTCGTTCGCGTTGTTCAGCGGGACGCCCTTGGGCGTGCCGGTCGTGCCGGAGGTGCCGAGGCGCGTGACCTCGTCGTAAAGGTTGGGAATGTGGTTCGTGATCGGTTCCGTGTCCGGAAAGGCGGCCAGCACATCGTCGAAAAACCGGTGTCCTTCGGGCAGTGCGGGCCGTTCGCCCCGGGCATCGACCGCCAGCACGAGCGCAGGCCGGTGGGCGGCGAGGGAGAGGGCCTTTGCGGCCATCTCCGCGACGTCGCAGTCGTAGATGTAGACCTTGGGTCGGTCGCGGTCGATCAGGCGGGCAGTTTCTCCGGCGGCGAGGTTGAAATTGGCCGGTTCGTTGATCGCGCCGAGCTTCTGCGGCGCAAGGTAGGACAGGACAAACTGCGTCGAGTTGTAAAGCTGGTAGAGCACCACGCCGCCCGGGCCGACGCCCGCCGCCTGCAGGGCGTTCGCCAGCCGGTTCGCGTCTCGGTTCAGCGCGGCATACGTCCACGTCCGGCCGGAGGCCGGGTCGATCACGGCCGTCTTTTCGCCGAAGCGGCGCACATTGCGCAGAAAGCCGGAGATCCAGGTGAAGCTCCGCTCGAAGACGGCGCGGAACGCGGATACATCATAGGTTTCGTTCATGTTCACTCCTGATAGCGGCCCACGACGATGCAGCTGTTCTGCCCGCCGAAGCCCATGGCGTTCGAAATGGCGGCGTGGACAGGCTGCTGCACAGCGGTGGGTCCTGTAAGATGCAGCGGGCATTCCGGGTCCTGCTCCGTCAGGCCGAGGCTTGGCGGAAGAAGGCCGGTGCGGATGGCCTGTACGCAGGTGATGACCTCGGTCAGGCCGCCTGCGCCCATCATGTGGCCGGTCGCGCCCTTGGTGGAGCTGACCGTAACAGGCAGGTCGCCGAAGACGGCGCGGATGGCGCAGGCTTCTGCGATGTCGCCCTTGTGGGTGGCGGTGCCGTGCGCGTTGAGATAGCCGATCTGGTCCGGCGTCAGACCCGCGTCTGCCAGTGCGAGGCGGATACAAGCCGCCGCGCCTGCGCCGTTCGGCGCAGGGGAGACCGAGTGGTAGGCATCCGTGTTGTTCGCCGCGCCGAGCAGCCGCGCCAGCGGCTTCGCGCCGCGCACGTTCGCCGCCGATTCCGTCTCCAAAATCAGCGCGCCGCCGCCCTCGCCGGTCACAAATCCGTTGCGCGTCACGTCAAATGGGCGGCTCTCGCCGGTCGCTGAAAGCGCGCCGACCTTGTCAAGGCTCTGCAAAAACGCCGGGCAGATCGCGGCCTCGCCCGCCATCACGACGACGGCGTCGGCCATTCCGCTGCGCAGCAGCATCATGCCCATCGTAATTGCGTCGCCGCCCGATGAGCAGGCCGTGCTCACGGTCAGGCTCGGCCCCGTGATCTGGTGCATGATCGAAAACTGGCACGCCGCCAGATTGCCCATGCACTTCGTCAGCAGCTTCGGCTCCGCCGACTGTCCGCGCACGTCAATGCGCGTCTGCGTTTTCGTGATGATAGTCAGTCCGTGCAGCGCCGTGGCCATCACAATGCCCACGCGCGTCGAACCATGCAAGCCGCTCTGCGCGAGCGCCTGTTCCGCCGCCGCGTATGCGTACTGCTGATAGGGTTCAAGGTCAAGCGCCAGCCGCGTCGGCATAAAATCCTTCGGGTGGAAGCCGTGTACCTCCGCTGCCCGGTGAATCGGCAGCGCCGTGGTGTCGATCTGCGTGATCTCGCCGATGCCGCAGACGCCCGCCGTCAGGTTCTCCCAGTAGGTGTCCACGCCGATGCCCACCGGCGTTACCACGCCCATGCCAGTGATTACAATTCCGTCCCGCATCTCAATCCTCCCATTTCCGGAAGGCGAGGCACGCGTTGTGCCCGCCGAAGCCGAGCGAGGAGGAGAGGGCAACGTCAAAATCGGCATGCTTCGCGGTCAGCGGCGTATAGTCGAGGTCACAGTCGGGGTCCGGCTGCGTCAGGTTGATCGTCGGGGGCGCAATGCCGTCCCGCAGGGCCAGCACAGAGGCGACGGCCTCGGCTCCGCCCGCCGCGCCGAGCATGTGGCCGGTCATGGACTTGGTGGAGCTGATGGTGATCCTGCGCGCGCGGTCTTCGCCGAGCGCTTTTTTGATCGCAAGTGTCTCGATGCGGTCGTTCATGGGCGTGCCGGTGCCGTGGGCGTTGAAGTAGACGCGGTCGGTATCGAGTCCGGTCTCGCGCCAGGCATCCGCGATGGCGCGGGCGCTCTCCGCCGCGCTGGGATCGGGGGAGGTGATGTGATAGGCGTCGCAGGTGGAGCCGTAGCCGGTCAGCTCGGCGTAGATCGTCGCGCCGCGCTGCTTCGCGTGCTCCAGCTCCTCGAGGACGAGCACACCGGCGCCTTCGCCCATGACGAAGCCCGCACGGCGGACATCAAAGGGCAGGGAAGCGGCGTTCGGATCTTCGGAGGGGGAGAGGGCCTGCATATTGGAGAAGCCCGCCGCGGCCAGCGCGTTGACGGTCGCCTCCGCGCCGCCGGCCACCATCGCGTCGGCATAGCCGTGGCGGATGAGGCGGAGCGCCTCGCCGATGGCGTTTGTGCCGGAGGCGCAGGCTGTGACCATCGGCATAGCCGGGCCGTGGAAGTGGTATCGCATGGCGATCATGCTGGACGCCATGTTCGGGATCATCATGGGGATGAAATACGGGGAGACGCGGCGCGGGCCACGGTTCAAGAGCTTGGAATGCTCGGTCATAAACGTGGCGATGCCGCCGATGCCGCTGCCGATGTAGACGCCGACTCGCTCTGCGTCGAGCGTTCCGGCGATGCCGCTGTCGGCCACGGCCTGACAGGCCGCCGCCATCGCAAAATGGGTATAGACATCGCTGTGCAGGATGTCCAGCTTTTCCATGTACTGCCTGGGGTCAAAATCGCGCACCTCGGCGGCGAGCTTGACGGGATAGTCTGTGGAGTCGAACTTCGTGATCGGGCCAATGCCGCATGTGCCGGAGCAAAGGGCATTCCAGAACGCGGGGACGTCATTGCCGACGGGGCTGATGACGCCGAGGCCGGTGACTGCTACTCGTTTCATAGGGTACCTCCGTTGGGGGCAAGCAGGGAACGGATGCGGGCATGGATGTCCGGCTGCTTGCGTTTCATGTGGATGGGGAGCCATTTTTGGGCGTCCATAAAGCAATGCTCGCTTGTGCCGGTGGCAAGAAGTGTGCCGCCGGCGCTTCGCACCTCATAGGAAAAGTCGAGACGGACGCCGTTGTAGGCGGTGGGAGCGGCGGTGATCTCGATCCAGTCATCATAGCGGGCGGGCTGCCGGAACTGGCAGGAGACGCTGACGACCGGGATCATGACGCCGCTCTGCTCCAGATCGGAATAGACGATGCCGTTGTTGCGAAGAAAGTCCGTCCGGGCCTCTTCAAACCAGCGGATATAGTTGGAATGATGGACGATGCCCATCCGGTCGGTCTCGTAATACTGCACGAGACGGCGATAGGGCGTCCGGTTCATGCCTGTGCCTCCCCGCCGAAGCGGCGGAAGCGCGCGTAGCGCGCGGAAAGAAGTTCCTGGATCGGCATTTCGGTCAGCGCGTCGATCTCGCGCATCAGGCGCTGGGCCAGCGCGTCATAAAATTCCGGCTCGCCGAGGCCGGCTTCGGGGATGACCGATTCGACCACGCCGAGCGCAAGCGCGTCGTCCGCCGTCAGCTTCAGCTCTTCGGCGGCCTGCTCGGCCTTGGCGGCATCCTTCCAGAGGATCGTGGCGCAGCCCTCCGGGGAGATCACGGAATAGACCGCGTTCTCCAGCATCCAGACGCGGTCGCCCGCGGCCAGCGCCAGTGCGCCGCCGCTTCCGCCCTCGCCGATGAGGATGGAGAGCACGGGTGTCTGCAGCGCGCTCATCGTGGTCAGGCATTCGGCGATGGCCTCGCCCTGTCCGCGCTCCTCCGCGCCGACGTTGCAGCCCGCGCCGGATGTGTCGACAAAGCAGACGACCGGACGGTGGAATTTTTCGGCCTGCCGCATCAGGCGCAGCGCCTTGCGATAGCCCTCGGGCTGCGGCGCGCCGAAGCCGCGTTGGACGCGCTCTTTGGCGGTATGGCCCTTTTCGATCGCAATCACCGTCACCGGCGTAGCGCCGAGGTAGGCCAGGCCGCCGATGATGGCGGGATCGTCCGCATAGCGGCGGTCGCCGTGCAGCTCGAAAAAGCCGTGGAATACATTCTGTAGATAGTCCATGCCCGTCGGGCGCTTGGCCCCGCGGGCAATGCGGACGCGCTCATACGCTGTCGCCATGGCTCTGCCCTCCTTCGTGCATCGCAAGCAGCTGCGAAATGGTCTCCTTCTGCTTCGCGCGGGGGACGATGCCGTCCACAAAGCCGTGGGCGAGCATGCTCTCCGCCTTCTGGAAGCCCTTGGGCAGCGGCTTTTTTGTCGTCTGCTCGACGACGCGCGCCCCGGCAAAGCCGATGCCCGCGCCGGGCTCGGCGAGAATGATGTCGGCCTCCATTGCAAAGCTCGCCGTGACGCCGCCCATGGTCGGGTCGGTCAGCAGGGCAAGGTAGAAAAGGCCCGCATCGCTGTGCCGCTTCACAGCGGCGCTGGTCTTCGCCATCTGCATGAGGGAGACAAGGCCCTCCTGCATCCGGGCCCCGCCGGAGACGGTCACGCCGATGACCGGGAGCTTGTGTTCCAGCGCGTATTCAAATGTGCGCGTGATCTTTTCGCCGACGGCTGCGCCCATGCTGCCCATCATGAAGTATGGCTCCATCAGGAACAGGGCGCAGGCATGGCCGCTGATGCGGCCGGTGCCGCAGACGACGGCCTCCGGCTCTTTGCTCGAGGCCCGGACCGTCTCGATCTTCTCCGCGTAGTTCGGGAAGCCGAGCGGGTCGCCGGTGACGACGTCCGCGAACAGCTCGGTAAAGCTCTCGCGGTCGGTCAGGTAGTGGAGCCGCTGGCGGGCGCTCATGCGGAAATGGTAGCCGCAGGGGCAGGTATTATAGTTGCTCCAGAGCGTGCTGATCGGGATGTCCCGGTGGCAGTTGGGGCAGGTTTTTTCCGGCTCGCTGGCGTCCGACTGCACGGGCGCGACGGAGCGTCCGCCGGATTCCAGCTCGTTCTTCGGCTGGAAGAGAAAGTTCAGAAACGGCATAATCAGCCCTCCATCATGGTCAGGTCATAGCGGCCGGAGGAAAAGCGCGGATCGGAGATGATGCGCAGCTGCTCGGCGATGTTGGTCTCGACGCCGTCGATGACCAGCTCGCACAGCGCGGCGCGCATTTTGCGCAGCGCCTCCTCGCGCGTGGCGGCGTAGACAATCAGCTTGCCGACGAGCGAATCGTAGAACGGGCTGACGGCGACGCACTGCACGAGGTAGGTGTCGAAGCGGACGAACGGGCCGCCCGGCACATGCAGCAGCGAGACCGTCCCCGGCGAGAGGGCGTTGACACGGCATTCGATGACCGCGCCCTTCATCGGGATGTCCGTCTGCGAAAAGGGCAGGCTGACGCCTGCCGCGGTACGGATCTGCCATTTGACAAGGTCGACGAGCGTGAGCATCTCGCTGACTGCGTGCTCGACCTGAAGGCGGACGTTCATCTCCATGAACCAGAGATTGCCGTCCGGGTCGCGCAGGAATTCAAGCGTGCCCGCGCCCGTATAGCCGATGGCGCGGACGGCGTCCGCCACGGCGGCAAAGAGCGCCGTGCGCGTCTCGCTGTCGACCGCAGGGGAAGGGGACTCTTCGAGCAGCTTCTGGTGGCGGCGCTGGACGGAGCAGTCGCGCTCGCCGAGGCAGACGACATGGCCCTCCTCGTCGGCGAGGACCTGCACCTCGATGTGGCGCGCGGGATGGACGTATTTTTCAAGATAAACGGCTCCGTCGCCGAAGGCGGCTTCGCTCTCGGCCACGGCCAGCGGGTAGGCCTGCAGCAGCTCGCCCCGCGAATGGATGACGCGGATGCCGCGTCCGCCGCCGCCGGAGCGGGCCTTGAGCATGACGGGATAGCCGATGGATTCGGCTTCTTTGGCGGCCTGTTCGGCAGAGGAGAGCACGCCGGTGCCCGGGATGGGGCGGAGCGCCGTCCTGGCGAACGCCTCTTTCGTGCTGGTCTTATCGCTCAGGCGGGCCATACATTCGGCGTCCGGGCCGATGAAGGCGATGCCGTTTTTCCGGCAGGCTGCGGCAAACTCCGCATTTTCGGAGAGGAAGCCGTAGCCGGGGTGGATGGCCTGCGCGCCGGTGAGCAGCGCGGCGGAGAGGATACGATCCTGGCAGAGGTAGCTGTCTTTGGGCGAGGCCGGGCCGATGCAGACGCACTCGTCGGCGAGCGCGACGTGCAGGCAGTCGCGGTCGGCCTCGGAGTAGACGGCGACGGAGGCGATGCCCATCTCCTTGCAGGCGCGGATGATGCGGACGGCGATCTCGCCGCGGTTCGCGATCAGAATTTTAGAAAACATTCGATTTCTCCATCAGTGCGAAGGAAAATTCGGCTTTGACGGCGAGCTTGTCGCCGACGAAGCCGCTGCCTTCGGCAAAGAAAAAGGGGCGTCTGGCCTTCGTGATGCGGCAGCGCGTCTCGAACAGGTCGCCCGGACGCACCGGGGCGCGGAAGCGGACGTTGTTCAGCCCGGTATAGAGGGGCTGGAGATCGTCCGTCATCTCGCTTTGCAGCAGCACGCAGACCGACTGCGCCAGGATCTCACAGAGCATCACGCCGGGGACGATGGGGTTGCCGGGAAAATGGCCCTTTAAAAACCATGCGTCCTCGGGGATGCGGAAAAAGCCGTGCGCGGCGTCGTCTTCGCGCTCGACGCGGTCGAGCAGGAGCATGCCGTCGCGGTGGGGCAATATGGTCATCAGTTCTTCGCGGTCCATGTCAGCCCTCCTCATAGCGGAACAGCGGCGTGCCGTATTCGACGGCCTGGCCGTTCTGCGCGCAGATCTCGACGATCGTGCCGTCCTGCTCGGCGGTGATCTCGTTCATGAGCTTCATCGCCTCGATCACGCAGAGCGTGTCGCCCTTTTTGACACGGCGGCCCACCTCGACGAACGGCTCGGCGTCCTCGGCGGGCGCGGCATAGAAGATGCCGACCATCGGGGAGCGTACCTCGGACGAGGCCGGAGCTGCGGGCACGTCCTGCACGGCAGGCGCAGCGGCGGTCATGACGGCGGGAGATGCGGCACCTGCGCGCTCGAGGCGCACGACGCCGAGGTTTTCCTTGACCTCAAGGCCGGTCAGCCCAAGCTCCTGCATGAGGCGGGCGTATTTACGGATTTCAGCTTCGTTCATTGTTTCACCTCATTCTCTGGTGATCTAGAGGGCGACTCCACCATCAACGCACAGCACCTGACCGGTGATGTAGTCCGACTGGAGCAAAAAGGCGACCGCGTCCGCGATCTCCTCCGGCCTGGCCATGCGGCCCAGCGGCACGGCGGCGCGGAGCTGCTCGTCCGTGAGGGCGAGGGCGGCGGTCATGTCTGTCGCGACGAATCCGGGCGCGACGGCGTTGCAGGTGATGCCCTTGGGGGCCAGCTCGCGCGCGACGGACTTCGTCAGGCCGATGACGCCCGCCTTGGAGGCGGAATAGTTGGCCTGTCCGGCGTTGCCGGCGACGCCCGCGACGGAGCTGATGTTGACGATGCGGCCGTGGCCCGCCCGCAGGAACAGACGTGCGCAGTGCCGGATCATGTTGAAGGTGCCCTTGAGGTTCGTGGCGATCACGGCGTCGAAATCCGCCTCGCGCATTGCGGCGACAAGACCGTCGCGCGTGATGCCGGCGCTGTTGACCAGCAGGTCGACACTGCCGAGCTCCGCGTTGACGGCGGCGACGGTCTGCTTGACGGCGTCAAAATCCGCCACGTTGCACTGGTACGCGCGGGCACGGACGCCGAGCGCTTCGCACGCGGCGCAGACCTCGTTCGCCTTTTCGGCGTTGCCCGCGTAGACGACGGCAATATCGGCCCCGAGAGAGGCCAGCTTTCTGGCACAGGCCGCGCCGATGCCGCGCGAGCCGCCTGTGATGAGTGCTACGTTTCCTGTCAGCATGGGGCGACCTCCTGTAGGAGCTTTTCAAAATCTTCGGTCTTTTCTGCCGCGAACGTGCGGACAGAGGCGTCCGTCTTCGCAATCAGGCCGCAGAGCGTCCGGCCCGGGCCAAGCTCGAGGAACGTGTCGGCTCCGGCGGCGATCATCGCGCGGACCGAGTCCTCCCAGAGGACGGGATGGTCGATCTGTCCGGCGAGCATCCCGGCGACATCGGCCCCGTAGGGCTGCGCCGTGCGGTTGGCGTAGACCGGGAGCGCGGGGGCGTTCAGCTTCGCGGCGGCAAGATCCGCTGCAAACGCTTTTGCAGCCTCTGCCATGAACGGCGAATGGAAGCCGCCGCGTACCTTCAGCGGGATGGCGCGGCCTCCGGCGGCCTTGACTGCCGCGAGGAACGCGGGCATCTGCTCCGCCGCAGCGGAGACGGTGATCTGGCCGGGGCAGTTGAAGTTGACGGGATAGACCTCGGCAAAGCCCGCGCAGAGGGCGCGGACGGCGCTAGGTGCGAGCTTCAGCACGGCGGCCATTGCGGTGTCGCGGGCCTCGGCGGCCTGCTGCATGTGTTCCGCGCGGCGGCAGACGAGCGAAAAGCCCGTTTCAAAGTCCATCGCGCCGGCAAATGTCAGCGCGGCCAACTCGCCGAGGGAAAAGCCAGCGGCCATGTCGGCCCGGATGCCGGCCTCGCGCAGCGCGGCGACTGCCGCCAGCTCGACGGCGAACATGCAGGGCTGCGTGTTCTTCGTCTCGCAGAGCTCATCCATCGAGGCGGAGAAGCACTGCGCCGACGTGCCGGGGCGGAGGGCATCCGCCGCCGCGAAGATGCTGCGGGCAGCGGGGGAACGGTCCGCCAGCTCGCGGCCCATGCCGGAATACTGCGCGCCCTGACCGGAGAAGACGAAGGCTATTTTACCCATTTCGCGGCTCCTCTCAGGATGGGTTCGGCCTGCTCGACGACGCTGCGGACGATGTCCGCCGCGGGCTCGATCTTCGTGACCATGGCCGCGATCTGGCCGGAGAGGAAGCAGCCTTCCTCAAGGTTGCCATCCTGCACAGCCTTGCGCAGCGTGCCGACACCGAGCTGCTCGAGCTCGTCATCGGGCATGGCGCTGTATTCGGCCTTGCTGTAATTCCGGGCAAAGGCGGTGCGGAGGCTGCGCACGGGATGGCCGAGGCGCTTACCGGTGACCATCGTGGCGAGGTCGCCCGCCTTGAGGATCTTTTCTTTATAGGTAGGATGGATGTTGCACTCTTCGGCAGAGAGGAAGCGCGTGCCCATCTGGACGCCGCAGGCGCCGAGCATCATCGCGGCGGCAAAGCCGCGGCCGTCTGCGATGCCGCCCGCCGCCAGGACCGGCAGCGTGGTCGCGTCGCAGACCAGGGGGACGAGCACCATCGTCGTCAGCTCGCCGACGTGGCCGCCGCTCTCGCCGCCCTCGGCAATGAGGGCCGACGCGCCGAGGCGGGTCATCAGCTTCGCCATCGCGACGGAGGCCACGACGGGGATGACCTTGATCCCGGCGTCCTTCCAGAGCTGCATGTATTTCGAGGGGTTGCCCGCGCCGGTCGTCACGACGGCGACCTGCTCCTCTGCGGCCACCTGTGCGACCTCGTCGGCAAACGGGCTCATCAGCATGATGTTGACACCGAAGGGCTTTTCGGTCAGGGATTTGGCGATGCGGATCTGCTGGCGGACGTAATCTGCCGGGGCGTTGCCCGCGGCCACGACGCCGAGGCCGCCGCCGTTCGACACGGCTGCAGCCAGCTTGCCATCGGCGATCCACGCCATGCCGCCCTGAAAGACCGGATATTCGATGCCGAGCAGATCGCAAAGTTCAGTATGGATCATGGCTTATTCCGCATGCGCGACGACATAGTCGACCAGCTCGCCGACGGTCTCGACCTTCTGCGACAGTTCGACCTCGACGCCGATCTTGTCCTCGAGGTTCATCAGCATCTCGACGGTGTCGAGCGAGTCGATGCCGACATCCTGGAAGCGGGTGTCACGGGTGACTTCGGCGGGATTGGAGTCGTTGCGCTCCGCGATCAGCTCTGCGATGGCCTGAAAAACTTTATCCGACATAATAGGTTCCTCCAAAATATGAATTTCGTTATCACTGATAACTAATGGAGATATTTTAAGTTATCACCGATAACTGATACGGAAAAATAAGCAGCTATCAGTGATAACCGTGATAACTATTCTCAATTATACCATGATTTCCGGCTTAGTCAAGCGCGGACGTTCACAGAATTTCGGGTTGACGGGTGCAGAAAAATTGCGTAAAATAAATAAAAACAGGAAGGCGGCGGATTGGAATGGGAGCAAAAGAGAATACGGGCGCTCGAAATACGCGCGAGACGCTGATCCTTGCCGGATTGGAGGAACTGAACGAATATGGCGTGCAGCACTTTTCCACGCGGCGCGTGGCGAAGGCCTGCGGCGTGTCGTGCGCGGCGCCCTATAAGCACTTCAAGGATTCGCACGAGTTCATCGCGGAGATCCTCGGCTACATCAACCGGCAGTATGATGCGGAACAGCGCGTGGTGCTGGAAAAGTACAAAAACGCGAGCGCGCGGGAGCAGCTGGTCCAGGTGAGCATGCATTATATCCGATTTCTGACGGAGCATCCGGCGTTCCGCCGGATCGTGATGCAGAGCTTTCAGGACTGCGACGAGGAATACCGCGTGCTGCGCGGGCAGATGAGCATCAAGACCTACGAGGTCGTGTCGCGGTATTGCGAGGAGGTGCAGATGCCGCCGGATGTGCGCAGGCGCAAGACGTTCATCGTCCGGGCCATCATCTACAGCGCAGCGCTGTTTTTCGACAACGGCGAGCTGGAATACAACCGGAAGAACCTGAAGCAGGTGCGCGAGCTGCTCGAGCGTGAATTTGATCTGCCATAAAAATGCCCCGTCCCGCATCCGGGACGGGGATACTTTTTGTATTCTGCCCGCCCGACAATCCCTCCGTCAGCTTCGCTGACACCTCCCTTTACACAAGGGAGGCTTCCGCTGCGGCGGAACGCGGAAGGCTTATTCCTCGGAGAGGAACATGCAGGCGCAGTAGCCGGGCTGCGGCTGGTAGCAGTAGATGGTCAGATTCTGCTCGATCTCGCGGCTGTAGTCGCGGAGCGTATGATGGGTGCCGTTGAGGGCGACATCGGCATAGCTGACGAGCCATTTCCGGTCCCCGTCGGGGAAGACCTCGTAGAACGAATGGTCCAGCATCTCCTCCACGGGCATACCCTCGACCACGGCCATCATGGGATTGCAGTAGCGGAAGATGAAGTCGATGCCGTGGCCTTCTGCGTCGAACGTCATCTCGATGACGCAGAAGGCGAGCGGGAACGTATCCATCAGGGTGCACTTTTCCAGAAGGGTCATCGGCAGCGCATTGCCCTCCGCCGAGGCCATAAGGGGAAGAAGCTCGCGCCGGAGCAGCATGTGCTCGGTCAGGTGCCGCTGACGGCCCTGGAACGTCCGCCCATCGGTCATGGTATAGACGCCGCTGCGGCTGATGTCGACGATCTGATCCTTGCGCACCGTGACGCCTTTGCATATATTGATGAACATCTCACTGTCCAGCCAGGCGCGGATCTCCTTCTGCGGGATGCTGGTGGTGACGACGGAGCCATTGATCAGATGCAGCGCGGTGCGCTGTTCTTCACGGGTGAGATAAAGCAGGTCGTCCGGGTCGATCTGGTAGCGGGCAAAAAATCTGGCGATGTCTCTCATGGCGGAAAGCTCCTTCTTTTTCTCTTTTCTCTGAAACTTACTATAACGTCTGGATTGTAGTTTTGCAAGAAGTAAATACTGATAACCTGAAAATTATATACATTATTTGTCACGAATGACGGTTTTGCAGTGCGATGGTGCTTTTTTCTTTGCCTGCGGGGGTCCGGCGGATTGCAAGAATTGCGGATCTGTGATACACTACTTTGGGCAGAACCACACGGTCATGTCAGCACGGTTTGCCGAATTGTGCGGTGCTGCCCTGGATCATGAAAAAGGAGCTTTTGCGATGAAGCTGATGATTTTGGATGGGAACAGCGTCATCAACCGCGCGTTCTACGGCGTGCGGCTGCTGACGACCCGCGAGGGGCTGTATACCAATGCGATTTTTGGATTTTTGAACATTCTGGAAAAGCTCCGGAACGAGGAACAGCCGGATGCGCTGGCCGTGGCGTTCGACCTCAAGGCGCCGACGTTCCGCCATCTGCAATATGAGGGCTACAAGGCCACGCGGCACGCGATGCCGGAGGAGCTGGCGCAGCAGATGCCGCTGATGAAGGATGTGCTGCGCGCGATGAACATCCCGATCTTCGAGTGTGAGGGCTGGGAGGCCGACGACATCCTCGGCACGGCGGGAAAGCTCTGCGCAGCCGATGGATGGGACTGCGTGATCGTGACCGGCGACCGCGACAGCCTGCAGCTCGTGGCGGAGCATGTGTCGGTCAAGCTCGTTGTGAGCCGCGGCGGGCAGACGAACGCGACACTCTATACGCCGGAGGTCTTTGAGGCGGAATACGGCTTTGCGCCGATCCGGATGATCGACCTCAAGAGCCTGATGGGCGACAGCTCGGACAACATTCCGGGCGTGGCAGGCGTCGGCCCGAAGACGGCGATGCAGCTGCTCGTGCAGTATGGCACGCTGGACGGCGTGTATGCGCATCTGGACGACTTGAAGGACTCGGTGCGCAAAAAGCTCGAGGCCGGGCGCGAAAACGCCTACCTCTCCTATGACCTTGCAACGATCCGCTGCGAAGCGCCGGTCGATTTCCGGCCCGAGGACTGCCTCGTGCGCGAGGCGGACAACGATGCGCTGTGGGCGCTGTTCCAGAAGCTCGAATTTTCGCGCCTGGCCGCGCGTTATCATCTCCATCCGCCGAAGCCGGCGGAGCCGGAGGTCTATGAGGGCGAGTGTCAGTCTGAGATCGTGACGGACGCGTCGCGGGCCGAGGCACTGCTACGGCAGTTTGCGGAAAAGGAGCGGGTATTTTTGCTGTTTTCCGCCGATCTCGCGTCTGTGGCGGTCATGGATGACGGAGATACCGCATGGCTCTTTTCGCGGAAGGAGCTTGGCGAGGGATATGAAGCGTTCCTGCGCGGGCTCTGCGCGGGGAACATCCGGAAGGTGACGCACGACGTCAAGGAGACGATGCGTGCGCTGCTGGAGCAGGGACTGCCCATCGAGGGCTTCTGCTTTGACACGGCGCTGGCGGGTTATCTGCTCGACGCGACGCAGGGGAGCTATACGGTCGACCGGATGTTCGTGCAGTACTGCGGGAGTCAGATCGGACTCGCGGACGAGAAGGAGCTGGGCGAGGCGGCGGTCGCATCGAACCTGTTCGCGCGGACGGCGGCGGTCGCGGCGCTCTATGATGTGCTGCCCGCGAAGCTGGAAGCGCAGGGGATGCAGGAGCTGTATTATGACATGGAGCTGCCGCTCTGCGCGGTGCTGGCGCGGATGGAGACGCGGGGCGTGCTCGTCGACCAGATGGCGCTGGTGGCGTTCGGGAATATGCTCTCCGAGCGGATCGCGGCCTGTCAGGGCATCATTTATGGTTATGCAGGCGGGGAATTCAACATCAATTCGCCGAAACAGCTCGGCGAGCTGCTGTTTGAAAAGCTCGGCCTGCCCGCGATGAAAAAGACGAAGAGCGGCTATTCCACGAACGCGGATGTGCTCGAAAAGCTGAAAAATAAGCACCCGATCATCCAGGCCATTCTGGACTACCGGATGCTGGCCAAGCTGAAATCGACGTATGCCGACGGGCTCGTCAAGCAGATCGCGGACGACGGGCGCATCCACACGACGTTTCAGAACATGGTGACGGCGACGGGGCGGCTCTCGTCTACGGAGCCGAATCTGCAGAATATCCCCGTGCGGACGGAGCTTGGCAGCGAGATCCGCCGGATGTTTGTCCCGGCGGACGGCTGCGTCTTTGTCGACGCGGATTACAGTCAGATCGAGCTGCGCGTGCTGGCGCATATCGCCGGGGACGCGCAGATGCAGGAGGCCTTCCGCTCCGGGCTCGATATCCACACGGCGACGGCGGCGCAGGTCTTCGGCGTGGAGCCGGAGCAGGTCACGCCGCTGCAGCGGCGGCACGCGAAGGCCGTCAACTTCGGCATTGTCTACGGCATTTCGGAATTTTCCCTTGCCGAGGACATCGGCGTGACGCGCAAAGAGGCCAAGGCGTATATCGAGTCGTACCTCGCGAACTATTCCGGCGTGCGCGCGTATATGCAGAACATCGTCGCGAAGGCGAAGGAAGACGGCTATGTGACGACGCTCTTCGGTCGGCGGCGCGACCTGCCGGAGCTGAAGAGCAGCAATTTCAACATCCGCTCGTTTGGAGAGCGCGTGGCGCTCAACACGCCGATCCAGGGGACGGCGGCGGACATCATCAAGCTGGCGATGCTCCATGTCGACACGGCGCTGCGCCAGGCAAAGCTGCGCGCGCGGCTCATTTTGCAGGTACACGACGAGCTGATCGTCGAGTGCCCGGTGGAGGAGGCCGAGACGGTGCGAAAGCTCGTGACGGAACAGATGGAGCACGTGATGACGCTGAAGGTGCCGCTGCTGGCCGAGGCCAAGATCGGAGAAAGCTGGTACGCAGCGAAATGAACTGGAACATTCGGGCCATGACCGCGGCGGATGTGCCGCAGGTCGCGGCGATGGAGCGGGCGTGCTTCTCCGATCCGTGGCCGGAGCAGGTACTCGCACGCGAACTGGAAAACGAGCTGAGCCTCTGGCTCGTGTCGGCGGAGGGCGAGACGGTCCTCGGCTACGTCGGGAGCCAGACGGTGCTCGGTGAGGCGGATATGATGAATCTGGCCGTCGGCGCGGAGCACCGGCGGCAGGGGATCGCGGCGGCGCTGGTCCGCGCGCTGTGCGCGGCGCTGCGGACGGAAAAGGGCGCAGAGGTGCTGACGCTCGAGGTGCGCGACTCCAACGAGGCGGCCATCCGCCTCTATACTGCACTCGGCTTTGCCGAGATCGGGCGGCGGCCCAATTATTACTTCCATCCGAAGGAGGATGCGCACATCCTCAGAAAGGACTTGACGGCATGAACATACTGGCGATCGAATCTTCCTGCGACGAAACGGCTGTCGCCATCGTGCGCGACGGGCGCGAGGTGCTGACGGACTGCATCTCCTCACAGGTGGAGCTGCATAAATTATACGGCGGCGTGGTGCCGGAGATCGCGTCGCGCAAGCACATCGAGGCCATCTATGGCCTTGCGGATCAGGCGCTGGAGCAGGCGCAGCTCACGCGCGGCGACATCGACGCCGTGGCCGTGACGTATGCGCCGGGGCTGATCGGTGCGGTGCTTGTCGGGGTGAACTTCGCGAAGCTCGCGGCGCTGGGCCTCGGGGTGCCGCTCGTGCCGGTACACCACATCCGGGGACACATCGCGGCGAACTATCTGGCCTATCCGGAGCTCGAGCCGCCGTTCCTCTGCCTCGTCGTGTCCGGCGGGCACAGTATGATCGTCGACGTGCAGGACTATACGAAGTTCCGCATCCTCGGTTCGACGCGCGACGACGCGGCGGGCGAGTGTTTTGACAAGGTGGCGCGCGTGCTCGGGATGCCGTATCCGGGCGGCGCGGCGCTCGACCGGATGGCGCAGACCGGCGACGCGGAGAAATATCCGCTGCCGCACACGAAGCTCGGCGGAAATCCACTTGACTTCTCATTCTCCGGATTGAAGACCGCCGCGCTCAACCTCATCCATCAGCACGAGCAGAAGGGCGAGGAGATCGACGTGCCTTCGCTCTGCGCGTCATTCTCAAAAGCGGTCAGCGAGATGCTCGTGCCACGGACGATGCAGGCGCTGCGCGAGACCGGATACCGGAAGCTCGCGATCGCGGGCGGTGTGGCCGCGAATTCGTGGATCCGCGGGGAATTTGAACGGGAGTGCGCCAAGCTCGGCGCGGCGCTCTACAAGCCGCCGCTGAAGCTCTGCGGCGACAACGGCGCGATGATCGGCAGCCAGGGGTATTATGAATATCTCGCCGGGACACGTGCCGGGCAGGAACTGAATGCCTTCGCCACCCGGCCTATTTCGATGGATTATTCCGAATAAAAAACAAAAACTGCCCCATCCGCAGCTGCGGATGGGGCGGTTTTTATAGCTCGTGGTAGTAGGGACATATATCCTCAAAGTGGCCGTCCTTCATGCGGAAGCCCTTGGGGATGGTGCCGAGCTGGGTGAAGCCGAGACGCTCATAGAGGTGCCGCGCGTGGACATTCGTGGCGACGACGGCGTTGAATTGCAGGACACCGAAGCCGTGCGCCCTGCCCTGCGCGAGACAGTCGGAGACCAGGGCCTCGCCGAGGTGCAGACCACGCGCTGTGCGCTCGACGGCGTAGCTCGCGTTGCAGATGTGGCCGCAGCGGCCTTCGTTGTTGGGATGCAGGATGTAGAGGCCGAGGACCTTGCAGTCCGCCTCGGCGACGGCGGTGTAGGTCTGTCTGGCGAAAAATTCCGCGCCGGTCTGCTCGTTCAGGCAGTCCTCCTGCGGAAAGGCGACGCCGTCCTCCACGACCTCGTTCCAGATCCGGATCATATCGGGCAGGTCAGACGGCTGATAGGCTCTGACAGTGATCAGCATGGTGGTTCGCGCTCCTTGCAAGAATTTTAGCACATTATAGTGAAAAAGCACGGAAAAAGCAAGAGGCGCGGCGGAAAAATACAGACAGAGAAACGGCTCCTTCCAGGCGGAAGGAGCCGTTTCGTGCGCAGGGTCAGCTGTCCCAGCGGAAATGGTCGAGCACGTCCTGTTGGCAGAGCGTGGAGAGCTGGTAGAGCAGCTCGGCGCATTCGCGGCGCGTGAGCGTGCCGTCCGCCAGCGGCGTCAGCTCCAGCCCGGCACTTTGCAGCGCGGAGGCAGAGGGCACGGCCCAGCTCGCGATGCACTCGCCCTCCTCCACGGAGAAGACGGGCTGTGTGTCTGGCTGCGGAAGATCCAGCATATTTTGCAGCATGACGGCACATTCTGCCTTGGTGAGCGCGGCATTGGGTCGGAACTCCATGCCCGTCTCCGCGCTGACGCCGGAGATGACGCCGCTGCGATAGGCGGCCGTGATATAGGGGCGCATCCACGCGGCGGTGGCCGCTTCGTCGGCAAAGCCGGAGGTCAGGACGGCGGCGTCCGGCTCCATGCCGAGCACGCGCATGGCCATGACGAGAAATTCGCCGCGCGAGACCGTCTCGTCCGGGGCGAAGCAGAGTTGCCCGGCGATCTGCCGTCCGCCGTAGACGCCCATGTCCTTCAGCGCCATGGCGCGGTATTCGAGGGGATCGCCGGCCAGGTCGGCAAACGCGGCGGCGTCGGTGGGCTTGACGATCCTGATCTTGACTCGCGCCTCGTTGGAGACGTTTCCGGCCGGGTCGGTCGCCGTGTAGACGAAGCTGTCGCGGCCGACTTTATTGTGCGCGGGCGTGTAGGTGAAGCTGCCGTCGTCCGCGAGCTCAACGGTGCCGCGCTTCGGCGCGCGGACGATCTGATAGGTGAGCGCGTCGCCGTCCTCGTCCGAGGCCGCGAGCGCGCCGGTGTTGGCGATGTTCTTGTACGTTTCCATCTGCACGTCCGTGCAGATGGGCGTGGTGTCCTTTTTGCTCACGAGCTGGAGCTTCAGCGTCTCCGCCGCGCCGAGACCGGAGTCCGTAATGGTGCGATAGGTGAGGGTGCAGTCGGTCTCCTCGGCACAGGCCGGGCGGAACTCGAGCGCGTCCAGCGCGGAGGCGGGCAGCACGTCGCCCGCGCAGAGGGCGCGCTCGCCATAGCAGAGCGTCCCTGTGGACGCAGAGGGGACGGCGTCGACATAGATCCCGCGCGCGGGATCGGCAAAGTCGCCGGCGGAGAAGCAGTAGACAGAGGATCTGTCGACACGGATGTTGGCGGCTCCTGCGGCGGAGACCAGCGTGGCCACGAGCAGCACGGCCAGAAGCAGCCGGGACGGATGAAGGAAATGTTTCAAGAGATGACCTCCTCTAGTGAAGTATAGCTCTAGTGTTTGCGGTGGAGGAGGAAATATTCTCAGAGAAAGCAAAAAATTCCGGTGGATGCGGGGCGTACACCGGAAGAAATGGGTCAAGGACGGATGATGTTGCGGATGCTGGTGCCGGAGGCCTGCGCGTGATAGGCGCGGGAGACCTCACTGAGCGGGTAGATGTCCGTGATGAGCGTCTGGAGCGCGAGGCGCGGCATGACGCTGACAGCGCGCGGCAGGATGAACGGCGCGAGAAAGAACGGCGTGAGCGTGACCTCTTTCATATAGAGCTCCGTGAGGTTGACGTCGTTGGAGGTGGTATAGCCATAGAGGAAGGAATAGCGGATGTCGCCGCGGACGGCGGCGATGGTGCCGGTGAGGCCGAGCAACTTCGGGTCGCGCGACATCTCGAAGATGAGATCGTAGCCGTGATCCTGGGTGATGCCGGCAGTGTTGCGCAGAATGGTGGTCATCTCGGAGGAGAAGGCGTGGTCCGCGCCGAGGGAACGGGCCAGCTCGAGCTTGTGCTCGTCCTTGTCGGCGATGGAGACTGTGGCCCCGGAGAAGATCTTGATGAGCTGGAGGAGAATGAGCGAGAATGCGTTGCAGCCGAAGAGCATCACGTGCGCGTCGACGGCGATGCCGCGGTCTTTGAAGATGTTATAGAGGAGCCGATGGGATCGGTGAAGATGCCGTGCTCGAGCGGAATGTCGCGACAGAGCTTATGGACCTGACGCATGTTCAGCACGATAGATTCGGCCAGAACGGAGGTACAGGTGACGTTGCTGCAATGGGCCTCCAGCCCGGAGCGGCAATTCCGGCATGTACCGCAGAAAAGCCAGGCAGAGCCGCTGACAGTGTCGCCGACGCGGAAGCCTGCGTGATAGGCGGATTCGCCAAGGTCTTCGATGATGCCGGAAAATTCGTGCCCGACGATCGATTTCGGCAGCGGCCAGGAGAGATTGTCGCCCTTGTAGAGCGAGATGTCATCGTCGCAGACGCCGACAAAGCAGACGCGGATCTTGATCTCGTCGCTGTGGCGCAGCTCCGGCTCCGGCACGTCGTGGAGGGCGACCTGACCGGGGAGGGATAATAGGCGGCTTTCACGGGGTTGGCGCCTCCTTTCTGGGGATGGATGCGGCGTACTGCTGCGGCGTGCAGCCGGCGGCGCGGCGGAAGACCTTGGAGAAATAGCGCTGGTCGTCAAAGCCGACCATGGCGGCGACCTGATGGATGCGCTGCGTGGGATCTTCGGCGAGCAGGCGCTTGGCATGATAGATGCGCACGTCGGTGAGCAGGTCGATATAGGTCATACCGATGGACTTCTTCAGGACGGCCTGCCTGACCGAGCCGACGGCGATCGCGCTGCGCATGGTGGAGAAGATGGGGCTCCACATCGGCAACCGTGTGGCGGTCATCGGCGGCGGCATCGGCCAGCTGGTCGCGCAGATCGCGCGGATCTCCGGCGCGTCCTCCGTTACGCTGATCGAGCCGGTCGAGGGCAAGCGGAAGCTGGCGGAGTCCGTCGGCATCGACTACACGATCGACCCGATGAACGAGGACCAGATGGCCCGCGCGATGGAGATCACCGATGACCGCGGTTTCGACAATATCGTTGCGACTTCCGGCAACGCGAAAGCTGCGGGAAATGCACTGGCAATTTTGGCGACAGGTGGTCACATTGTGTTCCCGGCGATGTATAATATGCAGTACAATCTGCCGCTGAACCTCTACCACGAGTGCTATCTGAAGGAAAAGACCATCCACGGCTGCCTGATGTCCCCGTACAGCTTCCCGCGGACCATTCAGATGCTCCCGCGCCTGCAGTTCAAGCCGCTCATCCAGAGCGTCCATGCGCTGGAGGAATACAACGAAGCCTGTGCGGATGCCATCTCCGGCAAATTCATCAAGGTCGTCTTTGGCCTGACGCATTGATCTCTCCCTCATTTCTTTCTCTTTTATTGACCCCAAGGCACCGAAGGGTGGAGCGCATGCTCCGCCCTTTGGGCCGCAGCGCTGCGGAAATCACGGACCATGGAAGGAGAACTGCGCCATGACTTGGAAAAATTGCCGGACCCGCTCGACCTATCTGTTCTGCGTCGGACTGCTGCTGTTCGCGGGACTTTGGCTCTGGGAGCGCGGGATGTATAAAAGCCTGATGATCGTGCTCTGGGCCGCGGGCGGACTGGTCCCGGCGGTCGGGCTGTGGATCACGTTCCATTTTTGAAAGTGTCCGAACTGCGGCAGGAGGCTCCCGCTGCGCGCGACCGCGGAAACGATCACGCGTTGCCCCAGCTGCGCATTTGCGCTGAAGCAGACGCAATAGAGAAAGGAAACGATGATATGGCAGAAAAGAAGAACACATGGCTCGGGCTGAGCTCGTACACGTATCCGTTTTTGTCGGGTGTCAACCCGAAGCAGCGGCCCGCGTCACCGCTCACGCCGGTGCAGCTGATCGACCGGGCGGTGGAGCTGGGCGTGCATTGTGTACAGTTTTCGGACAACATGCCGCTGGAGGGGCTGACAGACAGTGAACTGGACGCCATCCGCGATCATGCGGCGGCGCAGGGCGTGCTGCTGGAAAACGGGATGCGCTGCATGACGCCGGAACGGCTGGAGCGGTATATCCGGCTGTCGGAACGGATGCGCGTGCGGCTGCTGCGCATCATCATTGACGGGCCGGGCTACGAGCCGGACCGGGACACGATCCTGCGGACGATCCGTGCGGCGCTGCCGCTGGCGGAGCAGTGCGGCGTGACGCTGGCCGTGGAGAACCATGACCGGCTGCTGGCGCGGGAATATGCGGAGCTGGCGGCGCTGACCGACCATACGCTGTTCGGTCTGGTGGTGGACAGCACGAACTCGCTCTCCACGGAGGAGACGATGGACGAGGTGCTGCGCTGGATGGCGCCGTACTGTGTGTGCTGCCATATCAAGGACTATGTGATCAAGCGCAGCAACTCCGGCGTGGGACTGGCGATCGTCGGCGCGCCGGCGGGACAGGGCCGGCAGAGGATCCCGGAGCTGCTGGAACGGCTCCGCTGCGAGGCCCGGCAGGATTTCAGCACGATCCTGGAGAGCTGGATGGAATGCTGCCCGACGATGGAGGAGACGCTGGCACAGGAGGACCGCTGGGCACGCGAGAGCGTGGCGTATCTGCAGGTTCTGCCGGCGCTGCGCGGATAAACCGGAAACAAAACGACGCCCCATTTGCAGAATGCAAATGGGGCGTTTTTCTATCGTGGGCGGATATAACGGGCATTGATGTCCGGCGCGGGGCGCATGTTGATGCCGGAGACGATGCCCATGGCGAGGAACGTGGTGATGAGGGAGCTGCCGCCGTAGGAGAAGAACGGGAGCGTCAGGCCGATGACCGGCACGAGGCCGAGGCAGACGCCGACATTGATGAGGATCTGCGAGGCCATCATGCCCGCGATGCCGACACAGATGAGGCGGTTCATATAGTTGCCGGATTTGATGCCGACGTGGATGATGCGGATGATGACCGCGGAGAGCAGGAGCAGCACCGCAAGGCAGCCGAGCATACCGAGCTCTTCGCCGATGGCGGAGAAGATGAAGTCATTTCGCTGCATCGGGAGCGAGCTGCTCTGCACCATGGTGCCGTTGTAGAGGCCCTGGCCGCGGATGCCGCCGTTCTGGAGGGCACGGATGCTGCGGTTGACCTGATAGCGTTCGTTCTGGGCGTTGGGGTCGATCGAGGCGTCGAAGAGGACGAGGATACGGTTCCGCCGGTCGTCGCTGAGGTGTGTCCAGATCGTGGGTGCGGCGGCGGCCAGCGCGCCGAGCGCGCCGAGGAACCAGACAAAGCTGACGCCGCCGACGAAGGCCATGATGACGAAAATGAAGATGTATTGCAGTGCGACGCCGAGGTCTTCCGACGCGGCGATAATGAGCACGAAGAGGAAGAGCGTGACGCCGCCGATCTGTAAGATCGTTGTCGGGGCGGAGATCTTGTTCTGCTTGACGCTCATGATCTTGGCGATGATGAGGATGAAGGGGATCTTGCAGAGCTCGGCGGGCTGGATACTGAAGGGGAGAAAGCTGAAGTTCAGCCAGCTGCGGTTGCCCTGCTGCGTGTCGCCCCATTTGAAGAGGAGGGCGATGAAGACCGTGCAGAACAGGAGCAGCAGCTCGCGCCGCTCGGCGATGATGTCGACGTCGATCAGCGTCAGGAGCACGTAGCAGATCACGCCCAAAAGCAGCGCGATGACCTGTGTGCGGACGTAGCGTCCGCCGCCGAGGAAGTTCGTCGCGCTGGAGATGGCGATGATGCCGAAGACTGAAGCCGCCACGCAGAGGGCGAGCAGGACCATGTCCGCTTTTCTGCAAAAGTCCCGGATGGTCCGGAAGATGTCCCGCATGGCCTCGCCTCCTTCGCACGGGATCGCACGTTCAAAATCTTGCTTATTATACTAAAAAAATGTCATTTTGTAAACCCCAGCGGACGGCGGCGCAAAAAATTCACAAGTTCCGCAGAATGGCGTTCAGATTCTGTTAAGATGCGTGGAAATTTGGGAACCGAAGCGGAACCGCTGCGTCCAATGCGCGAATCCATGAAAACCTTGTTGGGAGGAAGCGGTATGACAATTTTTGCAAATCTGGCAAATCTGCAATGGCAGCAGGTGGTGATGTGGGCGATCGGCGCACTGCTGATCTGGCTGGCCATCCGAAAAGAGATGGAGCCGACGCTGCTGCTGCCGATGGGCTTTGGCGCGATCCTGGTGAATCTGCCGATGTCCGGCGCGGTGACGCAGGTCTATGAGGGCGTGACGGAGGCCGGAGCGCTCGACATTCTGTTCGGCGCGGGCATTGCCAACGAGCTGTTCCCGCTGCTGCTCTTCATCGGCATCGGCGCGATGATCGATTTTGAGCCGCTACTGCAGAATCCGAAGCTGATGCTGTTCGGCGCGGCGGCGCAGTTCGGCATTTTCTTCACATTCGCGATGGCGGCGCTGCTCGGCTTCGACATCCGCGACGCGGCGTCCATCGCGGTCATCGGCGCGGCCGACGGGCCGACGAGCATCTTTGTGGCAAACTTCCTGAACTCGCAGTACCTTGGGCCGATCATCGTGGCGGCATATTCGTACATGGCGCTCGTGCCGATCGTGCAGCCGCCGGTCATCCGGGCGCTCACGACGAAGCATGAGCGGCGCATCCGCATGGGCTATACGGGGACGAAGGTCACGAAGCGGACGAAGATTTTGTTCCCGATCTTCGTGACGATCCTGACCGGGATCGTCTCGCCGCGGGCCGTGGCGCTGATCGGGTTTTTGATGTTCGGCAATCTGCTGCGCGAGTGCGGCGTGTTGGAGGCCCTGTCGGAGACGGCGCAGAAGGTGCTGGCAAATCTCATCACGCTCCTGCTCGGGATCACGGTGGCCTCGAAGATGACGGCGGACGCCTTTTTGAACTGGCAGACGCTGATGATCCTCGGGCTTGGCCTCGTGGCGTTCATCTTCGACACGGTGGGCGGCGTGCTGTTTGCGAAGGTGCTGAATCTGTTCTGCAAGAACAAGATCAACCCGATGATCGGCGCGGCGGGCATCTCGGCGTTCCCGATGTCGGCGCGTGTGGTGCATAAGATGGGGCTGGCCGAGGACAATCAGAACTTTTTGCTGATGCACGCTGTGGGCGTGAATGTGTCGGGGCAGATCGCGTCCGTGATCGCGGGCGGCATGATTCTGGGCTTTTTCGGATAAGGAGGGCAGAGTATGAACGTACAGGCGTTTTTGGAAGTGCTGCCGCTGGCGGGAGAGGGGATGCTCGGCGTATTCGCGACGATCCTCGTGCTGATCGCGGGCGTGGCGGTGCTCAATCGGTTTGGAAAGAAGAAGGATTCCTGATCAGAAGTGTTGACGGAGCGGCGATCCTATGCCTTTTCGGGCGTGTTTTGGGATGCGTGTAGGGGCCGATGCCCTCATCGGCCCGCTCTTTCGGTTTACACCGCACCAAAGTAGGCACCGTAGGGGCGACCATCGGTCGCCCGCTTTTTGCGCCCCCATTCTTTTCTTTCTCTTTTGGAGAAAGAAAAGAATTGCCGCGCCCGGTGAAGAAAAGAAAGAGAACCTTCAAAACCGGAAGTGCATCCCGTGCCGCCATCATGTAACCGCTCATTTGCCCGGTCATATTTGCCCGCCCCAAATCACCTTTCCGCTGGCGACTACGCGCCGCACGCTATCTTGATGATGGCGGCCAGGCGGGATGTTACGAATACGCTTCACTTTTCCGCTGCGGCGGATAGGGGCGGACAGGGTCGTCCGCCCCTACAGAACCGTTTGCTGCCTTGGAAATTGTTTTGCTTTTTTGCCGCATGTATGGTAGAATCATGCCAGAAAAGTAAGGTGTGTGAGAAGATGCAGATCAGGACCATTTCTCCGGAAGAAACAGAAGCCGTTGGACGGAAAATTGCGGCGAAGCTGCTGCCGGGCGACATCATTGCCTATTATGGCGACCTTGGCGCGGGCAAGACCGCGTTTACGCGGGGCCTCGCCGCAGGACTTGGCGTGACGGAACAGGTCACCAGCCCGACGTATACCATCGTCAACGAGTATCTCAGCGGACGGATGCCGCTGTTCCACTTCGACATGTACCGACTGGACTCCGCCGACGATCTTTTTGACATCGGCTGGGAGGATTATCTGGCGCGCGGCGGCGTGTGCACCGTGGAGTGGAGCGAGAATGTGGAGGAGGCGCTTTCCGGCGCGATCCGCATTACGATCAGCAAAGACCCGGCGGACGAGAATGTCCGCACCATCACGATCGAAGGAGGCGAGCGGTTTGCGAATCTTGGCCTTTGAATCCTCGGCGAAAGCGGCAAGCGTGGCCATCTTGCAGGACGGCGCGCTGCTTGGTGAATATTTTCAGAACTCCGGCCAGACGCACAGCCGGACGCTTGCGAAAATGGCGGAAGACTTGCTCGCAAACTGCGGCCTGACCGTCGCGGACATCGATGCGGTGGCCGTCGCGGCCGGGCCGGGGAGCTTCACCGGTGTGCGCATCGGTGTCGCGGCGGCGAAGGGCCTCGCGTGGGCGCGGCAGCTGCCTTGTTACGGCGTGTCGACGCTGGAGGCGATGGTGCGCGGCGCGGCGATGTGCGACGGCGTGTACTGCGCCTGCATGGACGCACGGCGCGCGCAGGTCTACAACGCGGTATTCTCCGTGGAGGACGGAAAACTGCTGCGTCTCAGTGAAGACCGAGCCATTTCTATCGAAGAATTGGGCGCGGAATTAAAAAATCTCGAAAAAGCGATTTTTCTGGTTGGCGACGGCGCAGAGTTGTGCTATAATACGCTCCGAGTGAGCATTCCGGCGCTCCGCCTCCTGCCGGAGCACCTGCGCGGACAACGCGCGTCCGGCACGGCGCTGGCGGCACAGGCGAAGATCGATGCGGGGGAAGAAGGCTCCGGGCTGGAGCTGGTCCCGAGCTATCTGCGCCTGAGTCAGGCAGAGCGTACCAGAATCGAAAAAGAGAATATGGGCAAATGATTGCAGAAAGGGAACGAGATATGAAGTATACGGAATTTGGAGAGCATGTACACGTTGTTGACCATCCGCTGGTCGCCCACAAGCTGAGCATCATGCGCGACAAGAACACCAGCGTCAAGGATTTCCGCGAGCTGGTTTCGGAGATCGGCATGTATATCACCTACGAGGCGACGCGGGATCTGCCGCTGACGACCAAGATGGTCGAGACGCCGCTCTGCACGGCGGAGCTGCCGACGCTGGCGGGCAAGAAGATCGCGGTCGTTCCCATTCTGCGCGCGGGCCTTGGTCTGGTGGACGGCGTGCTGCGGATGATCCCGTCGGCGCGTGTGGGCCACATCGGCATGTTCCGCGACGAGGAGACGCTCGTTCCGCATACCTATTTCTGCAAGCTGCCCAAGGATATTGCGACCCGCATGGTCATGGTGGTCGACCCGATGCTCGCCACCGGCGGCAGCGCGGACGCGGCCCTCGCGGAGCTGAAGAACCGCGGCTGCTCCAACATCCGGCTGATGGTCCTCGTGGCCGCGCCGGAGGGCATCCGGATGCTGCAGGAGAAGCACCCGGACGTCGACATCTACTGCGGCGCGATCGACGATCACCTGAACGAGCACGGCTATATCGTGCCGGGCCTCGGCGACGCGGGCGACCGCATCTTCGGTACGAAATAAGAGAACCGATGAAACAGGCGGAGCT
>CAJMLC010000007.1 GCA_905214155.1 uncultured bacterium
GTCTCCTTCTTCCTCTCCGAAAGGCAACCGCTTCGCTGGGTTGCCTTTCGGTTTTGTAGGGGCCGACGACGCTGTCGGCCCGAAAGCCTACAATAGACGTGTCATTGCGAACCGGTGCGCACACTGGTGTGGCAATCCCGTGGATTTTTATGGAGTCTTAGATGGAGCGTCGTTCTACATAACACTCCTATAAGATCTACGGGATTCTCACGCCAGTCTGAGGACTGGCTCAGAATGACGCTTCTATTTTAGGGCCGCTGCGGCGGGATTTCGGCCACGAGCGAAAGTACGGTCAAACATCAGGAGGAACGCAGCATGAAAAAACGCCGCATTTGCATCATCTACACGGGCGGGACGATCGGCATGATCCCGAGCGAGCGCGGCTATGTGCCGAGCAGCGGCGCGTTCCGCCGGCTGCTGCGCGCGATCCCGGATCTCTACTGGGACGCGATGCCGGAGTGGGATGTCGTGGAGTTTGACCCGCTGCTTGATTCGTCCGACGTGGCTGTGCGCGAGTGGAACCAGATGGGCCGTGCGATCGCGGAGCGCTATGACGACTATGACGGCTTCGTCGTCCTCCACGGGACGGACACGATGGCCTATTCGGCGTCTGCGTTGGCGTTCATGCTGGAAAATCTGGCGAAGCCCGTCATCTTCACCGGCGCGCAGATCCCGCTGGGGCAGATCCGCACCGACGGGCGCGACAACATCATCAACTCCATGCTCATCGCGGCCTCGGGCCGGGTACATGAGGTGTGCATCTATTTCAACGGACTGCTGCTGCGCGGGTGCCGGAGCGTGAAGCGCTCGTCCGATCAGTTTGAGGCGTTTGCGGCCCCGAATGACACGCCGCTGGCCTTCGCGGGTATTCAGATCCAGTACAAACGCAGCGCGCTGCGGCCCGTGCCGGAGGGGGAGTTCCGCTTCCAGCCGCTCAGCGAGCTGCCGATCGGCGTGGTCAAGGTGTTTCCGGGCATCCAGTTCGCGCATTTTGCGTCGCTGATGACAGAGAAGCTGCGCGGCGTTGTGCTCGAGACGTTCGGCGCGGGGAACATCCCCGGCGCGGCGCAGAACGCGCTGCTGCCGATCATCGAACGCGCGTATCAGAACGGGACGATCATCGTGGTCTGTTCGCAGTGCTCGCAGGGGACGGTCAGTCTCGGGACCTACGCTTCCAGTGCGGCGCTGCATGAGGTCGGCGCGGTGAATGGCCGCGACATGACGACCGAGGCCGCGTTCGCAAAGCTCTATTATCTGCTCAGCCGCTCGGACGACACCGAGTGGGTCAAGAGCCAGCTTGGCCGCGATCTGCGCGGCGAGCTGACGGAATGAGGAACGTAACATGCTCATTGAGATCAACGACATCGGCGCGCCGGAGCTGGATGTTTTCGCGCGCCTGACCGAGGCGCAGCTCCGCAACCGGCTCGAGCCGGAGAAGGGCGTCTTCATTGCGGAAAGCCCGAAGGTCATCACGACCGCTGTGGAAAACGGCTACCGGCCGGTCTCGTTCCTGATGGAGCGGCGGCACGCGGCGGGGGATGCGGCGGAGCAGCTGTCCCGGTTCCCGGACGTTCCGGCCTACACGGCGGAGCGTGAGGTGCTTGCGCACATCACGGGCTATACGCTGACGCGCGGCGTGCTCTGCGCGATGCGCCGCCCGCAGCTGCCGGACGCGGAGGCGGTCTGCGCCGGGGCACGGCGCGTGGCCGTGCTGGAGGGCGTCGCGGATTCGACGAATGTCGGCGCGCTCTTCCGTTCGGCGGCGGCGCTCGGCGTGGACGCCATTCTGGCGACACCGACCTGCTGCGATCCGTTCTGCCGCCGCGCGGTCCGCGTCAGCATGGGGACGGTGTTCCAGGTGCCGTGGACATACATCGGCGATGCGCCGGGCGATTGGCCGGAGCGGGGGATCGCGCGGCTGCGCGCGCTCGGCTTCCGCACGGCGGCAATGGCGCTGACGGACGATTCTGTCTCCATCGAGGAT
Organism: uncultured bacterium; assembly: GCA_905214155.1. Taxonomy (GTDB): domain Bacteria; phylum Bacillota; class Clostridia; order Oscillospirales; family Oscillospiraceae; genus CAG-170. The sequence goes on from CAJMLC010000007.1 coordinate 1,985, forward strand.
GAGGAACTCATGGCCGAGCCGAAGCTTGCCATCGTCCTCGGCACCGAGGGCGACGGCCTCGCGCATACAACGATCGCGGCCTGCGATTATACGGTGAAGATCCCGATGTCGCATAAGGTGGACTCGCTGAACGTGGCCGCCGCGGGTGCACTGGCGTTCTGGCAGCTCCGGGCGCGGTAAATTATGCAAAGATCAATCGCGCGGTTTGGAAAAACCGTGCGATTTTTCGCTTGCAAATTTCATGCGGCGTGCTATAATGTGGGCAGAGAGGAGTTTAACTACTCTAACTTGAAGGAGACGGTATCCCATGACAGAAACCAAACTGAAGATCGACGGCATGATGTGCGGCATGTGTGAAAGCCACATCAACGACGCCATCCGCCGTGCGTTCAACGTCAAAAAAGTGACCTCGTCGCACAGCAAGGGCGAGACGGTCGTGCTCTCGGAGGAGCCGCTGGATGAGGAAAAGCTCCGCGCGGCGATCAAGGAGACGGGCTATGACCTCGTGTCCATCAGTGCCGCGCCCTATGAAAAGCGCGGGCTGTTTGGCCGCAAAAAATAAAGGCAACACCGCACAATTGCGTCAGCGCGCTTTGCCGGCCCTTTTCCGCCAGCTCTGTGGTTTGAAAAGTTTGAAATACATACAGTATTCCTGCGCTTTCCAAACCTTGATCTGACGAAAAAATTCTCGCCAAATCTGCTTGCCGAATTGCGCGGTGCTGCCTAAGAAAAATATCAAAAGGCTGCCAGAAATGGCAGCCTTTTGTGCGCTTATTCTAATGCGGCGGCCTTTGCGGTGACGTCGGCCTCGGTGGCCTGCATCGCGGCGAGCGTCCGTCCGATCAGCGTGTCCAGTTCCCAGCCGAGCTGCTCCGCGCCGCGCGTGATGACGTCGCGGCTGCATCCGGCAGCAAACTTCTTGTCCTTGAACTTCTTTTTGACGCTCTTGAGCTCCATGTCCGTTGTGCTCTTGCTCGGGCGCATCAGCGCTGCCGCCCAGATCAGACCCGTCAGCTCGTCCGCCGCGAAGAGTACCTTCTCCATCTCATGCTCCGGCGCGATGTCGCAGCAGATGCCGTAGCCGTGGCTGGCGACGGCGTGGATCGTCCGCTCGTCGACGCCCGCCTCGCGCATCAGCTCCTGACATTTCTGGCAGTGCTGTTCCGGCCACTGCTCAAAATCCAGGTCGTGCAGCAGACCGACCGTGGCCCAGAAATTGGCCTCGTCGCCGTAGCCGAGCTCGTTCGCATACCAGCGCATCACGGCCTCGACCGTCAGCGCGTGCTGAAGATGAAAATGATCCTTGTTGTATTTCGTCAAAAGCGCCCATGCTTCATTTCGTTCCATATCCAGTTACCTACCTTTTAAGTATGTTGCTGCCGTTTTACCACAGAATCCATCGTTGTCAATAGCTGCTGATCGGCAAGGAGGCGTCATCCTGCCCTTTTTCGACGGCGCGGATGACGATGTCATAGCTGTAATTCTCGTTGACCTGCACGGTCACGCGGTCGCCGACTTTATGGCCGAGCACGGCCTTGCCAACCGGGGATTCCTTGCTGATCAGGCCCTTGAGGGCATTCTGCCGGAGCGTCGTGACCAGCTCGATGGTCTGCTCCTCATCGTCCTCCTCGATGTAGATCGTCACCTTGTCGAACAGGCCGATCTCGTCCGCGTTCGAGCGGACGTCGATGACCTTCGCCGTTTTGATCATGCGCTCGAGATAGCGGATGCGGCTGTCGTTGCGGTTTTTCTCGCGTTTGGCCGATTTATATTCGAAATTCTCGCTCAGATCGCCGAATTCCCGCGCGGTTTTTACGTCCTCGATCAGCTTCGGACGCAGCTCGATGCGCCGGTATTCCAGCTCTTCCTGCATCTTCCGGATGTCGACCGCCGTCAGTTCGTCGTTCATAAGAACGCTTCCTTTCCTGATTTTCCATCATTATAGCGCAGCAAGATGAAATTGTAAAACAAATTTTGCAGAGAAAATGTGTTTGACATTTCGGATCCAAACGGGTATACTGGAAATAGAACAAGGGTGCTGCCGGCAAACGGTTAGCCCCCTCGGTGATTACAAGAAGTAACCGCTGGTTTGGTAGGCCGGGCGGTTACTTCTTTTTATAAGCCTGAACGAACAGGCTACAAATGCCGATGATTACAAGGCAAAGTTGCAGAACTTCGGATGTACTCATTTGCAGCCCCCCTTTCTTGAAATCAGGGGGTCAGAAGCGCCCCTGACAACGCAGGGGACTAACCGCTTGCCGTTTTTCGGTAGCACCGCTGTTATTATAAGCCATTTTCTTGCGCTCTGCAAGGCATAAGGAGACAAAATATGCAGCCGATCGCCCATATTCATACCGATTTCCCAACAAAATTCGGCGTTCCGCGGCAGTCCGGCCTGGTCGACCGGCTGACGTCGGCGATCGTCTTCGAGCCGGAATTCCGCAACCCGGACTATCTGCGCGGCATCGAGGGCTGGAGTCATCTGTGGCTCATCTGGCAGTTTCACCGCGTCGCGCCGGACGACTATTCGCCGACGGTTCTGCCGCCGAAGCTCGGCGGCAAGACGCGCGTCGGCGTGTTCGCGACGCGCTCGCCGTTCCGGCCAAACCACATGGGCCTGAGCGTGGTGCGCCTTGCCTCCGTCGATTGGACGGCGAAGGGCGGCCCGGTGCTCTATGTGACGGGTGCGGACATGGTCGACGGAACGCCCATTTTTGACATCAAGCCCTACGTCCCGTATGCCGACAGCGTGCCGGACGCGGTCGATGCCTTCGCCGAAACGCGGCAGGCCGAACCGCTGGCGGTCATCTTCCCGGAACCGTGGCGCGGGATGATCACGCCGGAGAAGCTGGATGGACTGACGCAGACGCTCTCACTCAATCCGCGCCCCAGCTATCAGCACGACCCCACACGGCGCTATGGATTCAACTTTGACGGGCTCGACGTGCGCTTCACGATCGACGGAGACACGCTGACGGTCGTTGAGGTGGTGAAGCTCTGAAAGGGTCGGCGCTGCGGCGCGGAATGCCGGGCGCTCAGCGGCTTTTTCGGAATTTCAAAAGACTGTAGACAGCTCCGGCCAGGGCCGAGACCAGGATCAGGACGGCCAAGGCGCCTTTTCCGTTCCGCGAAAACAGCTGCAATGCAAGACCCGCCGCACCCCACGCAAGGGCCAGGAGCAGCAAAAAGATCCCCTCGGCGAGCCGGGCAGCTTTTGGGCTATGGGCGCAGATGCCAATCAGGAAATGTCCCGAAAAGCAGGCGGCCAGCAGACCGTTCAACGCGCATTGCGATCTTTTCTGGGCCGCATAGTCTGCCCATGCGGAGCCTGTGAGGATCCCGGCAGCGGAAAGATCGTGATATTCCTGAAGGTTCATCCAGAGGCAGAGGAGCTGCAGGATGGCCGCGGCCAGGATGAGCCATTGATACCACGGGCGCTTCCAGTAGGTAAAACCATTGCTGTGCTCCATGGGCGCTGCTCCTTTCTCGCTGCATTGCAAAGTACGATCTGAGGAATTCTGCTGATTTCCTCCATTCTATCACAAAATCACAAAAACAGCCACAGCGGCGTTTGCCGCTGTGGCTGTTGGCGTTTGGCTCAGAGGATCTGGTTGAACTCGACGGTCTCGCCGTTCGGGCCGGAGATGCGGAAGAAGCGGACGCCGCGTTCGAAGAACGGCAGCTGCTGGATCTCCGCGTCGAGGCTCTGATAGGTCTCGCTGGCGTTGATCCAGGTGAAGACGGACTCGATGTCGGTGACGTTGAGGGCAATGTGGTCGACGGCGCCGTTTGCCCGCGCGAGCGGAGCGCCCGTATAGGTTTCGATGACGCAGGTGCCCTTCTGCAGGAAGGCGACATTGCCGGCGCTGCCGGGCGCGGCGCGCCACGTCAGCTGGAAGCCGAGGCCCTCGTAAAAGCGGATGGTCTCATCCAGGTCGGCACAGGGGATGCCGATGTGCTGAATACCGGTGATCATTGATTCGATTGCCATGATGATCTCTCCTTCAGGTCATTTTGCAGTTCTATGCAGTTTCATGATAAAACAGCTGCATACAGATTGTCAATGACCTGAGACGAAAAAAGCCTTCCGAAAGGAAATGTTTTGTCGAAAATGATGAAAAAACGGAAATAGACTTGAAAAAAACCTATGAATCATGTAATATGAACTAAGTACAAATGTTATGACATACATTTTCTCCATTGGAAGGGGGCACGCCCATGCTGCAAGACAGGCATTTGGACAAATCAGTTCCGATCCCGCTCTATTTTCAGCTGAAAAAGCTGATCTCGGAGGAGATCGATAACGGTACCTATCCGCCGGATTCCATGATCCCGACGGAAAAGGAACTGAGCCAGCTGTTTGACATCAGCCGGACGACGGTCCGTCAGGCCATCACCGAGCTGGTTCAGGAGGAGCGGCTCTATCGCATCAAGAGCAAGGGGACGTTCGTCTGCTATCCGAAGATCCGGCAGGATTTCATGACGACGCTCATCCCGTTCAACGAGGACATGATCCGCGCCGGAAAGGTCCCGAGCACCGAGGTGCTCGCGCTGCGGGTGGTCCGCCCGCCGGAGGACGTGGCCGAGCAGCTCGGCATCGCGCACGACGGCAAGGCCATCTACCTCTACCGCAAGCGCTGTGCGGACGGCGTGCCGGTGGTCCGGGTCGAGACGTATCTGCCGTATGAGCTGTGTAAGTTCATCATGGATCACGATTTCAACCACGAATCGCTCTATCAGGTCCTCTCGATGAACGAGGCCACGCACATCACCAACATCACCCGTATCTGCGAGGCCCGCGCGGCCAACACCGAGGACGCCAATGTGCTCGACACCAAGCGCGGCAAGCCGATCCAGTATTTCCTGTCGATGGGCTTCAACCGGCAGGGGCGGCAGATCGAATATTCGGTGGCGCGCTATCGCGGCGACCAGAACAGCTTCAAAATTCACGCATCGCTCTGACCGGCCGGGTCAGAAGGGGAAAGAGAGCGCAGGATTTTTGGCCGGCACGAGGCCAGGGCTCCGGAACGCCGGGGCGGCACGGGCCGGCGTCTGTTGTCCTTAATATATCATGACATAGCAACATTACAAAATACCAATCAAATGGACGCTTCGAGCGTTCGGATACGCCCTGGGGCAGGGCTGAAAACGGAAGATGTGGCCGGCGGGGCGGAAAGGCCCGTTGTCCGGTTGCATGGGCAGTTTACAGTTACATCCCAGAAGGAGGAGAGCGGTTTGGAACCAAAACGGGTCCGCACGGTCTGCGGCGACCTTGCGCCGGAGGCGCTTGGCTGGTGCCAGATCCATGAGCATATTTTCGTCCACGACACGCCGGCGGCGCAGGGCAACCCCGCGCTGCGGATCGACGATTTTGAGCGGTCGCTGGCAGAGCTGAAGGCGTACCGCGCCTGCGGCGGCACGAGCCTCTGCGATGCGCAGCCTGTGGCGGCGGGCCGCGACTGTGAGATGCTGGCGCGGCTGTCCGGGGAGAGCGGCGTGGTCATCGTGGCCTCGACGGGCTATCACCTGCCGGTCTTCTACGCCCCGGACTGCTGGGTGGATCGGCTGGAAGAGGAAGCACTGTATGATCTTTATTGTGAAGAGCTGACGCTTGGGATGCTGCTGCATACGGAGGATCCCGCGGCTCGGCCCCGGCAGCGGAGCGACATCCGTGCCGGCATGGTCAAGGCGGCCATCGGCAAAGACGGGCCGGCAGGCCGGCTCGGGACGCTGCTGCGCGCGGCAGCGCGGGCGGCGGCGGACACGGGAAGCGTGCTGATGCTGCACACGGAGCGCGGGATGCACGTGGGTGAGGCCGTGGAGCTGGCGCGGGAGTGCGGCTTACCCGCGCGGCGGATGATCGTCTGCCACGTGGACCGGCAGGCCGAGGACTTCGGCCCGCACGAGGCCGCGGCGAAGACGGGCGTCTGGCTCGATTACGACACGATCGGCCGGTTCCGCTATCATAGCGACGAGGCCGAAGTGAAGCTCATCCGGCACATGGCAGACTGCGGCTACGGCGGGCAGCTGCTCTTCGCGCTGGACACGACGGCGGCACGCCTCGGTGCCTACGGCGGGGAGATCAGCCTGCGCTATCTGCACGACACGTTCCTGCCGCGGCTGCGGGAGGCGGGGCTGGAGCAGGTCGGCCTCGCGGCGACGGGTGAACACTGCCGCCAGGTATTTGAAACACTGTAAGACCGCGGGGAGACCCGCAGAAGTACCCGATATGAGGAAAGGAAGAAATGAGTATGATCCAGTTACCGGAAAAGGCCACACGGCCCACGATGTATTTTATCGGCGTGACGACCACGCAGTCTTCAATCATGAAGACGTTCCCAATCTGGGCCGAGGCGCTCGGCATCGACGCGGTGATCAAGGGCATCGACCTGCCAGTCCACGCGCCGGCGGAAGATTATCGCGCGGTGGTGGAGTTCATCAAGCACGATCCGCTGTCGATGGGCGCGCTCGTGACCACGCACAAGATTGACATCTACAACGCGGCGAAGGATCTCTTTGAGGTCATCGGCACGTATGCCAGACAGTTCGGGGAGATGTCCTCCATCTACAAGGACGGCGACAAGCTCTGCTGTGACGCGAAGGACCCCATCACCTGCGGCATGGCGATGGAGGAGTTCGTCCCGGCGAACTACTGGAAGGAGCATCCGCAGGCGGGCGTGTTCATCATGGGCGCGGGAGGCAGCTGCATCTCGATGTGCTCGTATTACATGCGCAACGCCGGACACGGGAACGACCCGGCGAAGATCGTCGTCGCGAACCGGAGCCTGCCGCGTCTGCGCGAATGCGAGAAGATCAACAACGAATTCTATCCGGACACCATTCCGGCGGAATATCACCTGACGCCAGAGCCCGGCCAGAACGACGAAGTGATGGCGAAGATGGGGCCCGGTTCGCTCGTCATCAACGCGACCGGACTCGGCAAGGACCGGCCCGGCTCGCCGCTGACGGACAAGGCGCTGTTCCCGATGGACGCGCTGGTCTGGGAGCTGAACTACCGCGGTGAGCGCCTGTTCATGCATCAGGCCGAGGCACAGCGCGAATCGCGCGGCGTGACCGTCATTGACGGCTGGATGTACTTCATCTACGGCTGGACGCAGGTCATTGCCGACGTGTTCCACACGGAGATCCTCGGCGAGCGGCTGAAGCGGTGCGCCAAGCTGGCGCGCGGCTGAGCGGCGGATGTGCAGAAAGAAGGAGCGATGATATGAAGGTTTTGACAACGCCCCGCTCTTACGGGAAGACCGACCCCGCCGTATTCGACATGCTGGCGGAAAAGGGCATTGAGGTCGTGAAAAATGAGACCGGCGGCATTCTGGACAAGGAGACAATGATCCGGATGCTGGCCGACTGCGACGGGCTGATCGTCGGCGTCGACCCGGTGGACGCTGAGGTGATCGCGAGCGCGCCGAAGCTGCGGGCCATTGCGAAATACGGCGTCGGCGTCGACAACATCGACCTCGAGGCGGCCAAGGCGCGCGGCATTGCCGTGTCGCGGACGGTGGGCGCGAACTCGGAGGCCGTGGCGGATTACGCGATGACGCTGATGCTGGCCGTGGCGCGCAAGGCCGTCCTGATCGACCGGACGTGCCGCACCGGCAGCTGGAAGAAGATCTCGACCATCGACGTCTCGCACGCGACGCTCGGCATTCTGGGCCTCGGCGCGATCGGCAAGAATGTTGCCAAGCGGGCGCAGGGCTTTGACATGAATGTTCTGGCCTACGACGTGTTCTGGGACGAGGCCTACGCCGCGGAGCACCACATCACGAAGGCCACGCCGGAGGAGATCTTCCGGCAGAGTGACTTTATCTCCGTCCATCTGCCGCTGATGCCGGAGACGGAGAACTTCATCGCGAAGGAACAGCTGGCGATGATGAAGCCGAACGTCATCCTCGTCAATACGGCGCGCGGCGGCCTCATCCACGAGGCCGACCTGCTCGACGCGCTCGAGGCCGGGACGATCTACGGCGCGGGCATCGACGCCTTCTGCGAGGAGCCGCCGAAGGACGAACGGTGGTTCACGCTGGACAATGTGGTCATCGGGTCGCACTGCGCGGCGTCCACCGTCGGCGCCTCGCGCAACATGGGCCGCATGGCGACCGCCAACCTCATCCGCGATCTGGGTCTGTAAGGAGGGACTGTATGAAGTACATCATTGCGCATGACCTCGGCACGTCGGGCAACAAGGCGACGCTCTTCCGCGAGGACGGCCAGATGGTCACGAGCGAGACCTTTGCCTACGGCTGCCACTATTTCAACGCCAACTGGGCCGAGCAGGATCCTGAGGACTGGTGGCGCGCGATCTGCGAGACGAGCCGCAACCTCATCGCGAAAGCGAACATCGACGCGAGCGAGATCGCCGCGATCTCGTTCTCGGGTCAGATGATGGGCTGCCTCTGCGTCGACCGCGCGGGCAACCCGCTCCGCCCCTCGATCATCTGGGCCGATCAGCGCGCGCAGAAGCAGGCGGAGGCCATCAACGAGCAGATCTCGCTCTACGACTTCTACCACATCGCGGGGCACCGCAACGCCGCGTCCTACGGATTGCAGAAGCTCATGTGGGTGCGCGACAACGAGCCGGAGGTCTACGCGAAGACCTATAAGACGCTCAACGCGAAGGATTTCATCGTTCTGCGGCTGACGGGCAAGTTCTACACCGAGCCGTCGGACGCGACATCGAACAGCTGCATCGACCTCAACACGCTGCAATGGTCGGAGGAGATCGTGAAGGCGTCCGGCATCGACGGCGAGATGCTGCCGGAGATCGTGCCGTCCACGTTCGTGGCGGGCGGCGTGACGAAGTGGGCCGCGGAGCAGACCGGACTGAAGGAAGGCACGCCTGTCGTCATGGGCGGCGGCGACGGCCTGTGCTCGAACGTGGGCGCGGGCTCGGTCGCGCCGGGGCGGACATTCAGCTGCATCGGCACGAGCGCGTGGATCGCCACGACGAGCGAAAAGCCGCTCTTCGACGAGCAGATGCGCACGTTCACGTGGGCGCACATCGTCCCCGGCCTCTATTCGCCGACGGGCACGATGCAGTCGGCCGGCAGCAGCTATAACTGGCTGAAGCAGCAGGTCGCCAAGTGGGAGACCGCCGAGGGCAAGGAGCGCGGATGCAGCCCCTACGACCTCATCAACGCCGAAGTGGAAAAGAGCCCGATCGGCAGCAACGGCGTTACGTTCCTGCCCTATCTGCTGGGCGAGCGGGCCCCGCGCTGGAACCCGGACGCGACGGCGGCCTGGCTCGGCGTGAAGATGGAAAATGAGCGGTGCGATCTGTTCCGCGCGGTGCTCGAGGGCGTGACGATGAACCTCGACATCATCCTGAACGTGCTGCGGCAGGGCGGCGAGATCGACGAGCTGCTGCTGATCGGCGGCGGCGCGAAGGGCGCGGTCTGGCGCCAGATGATGGCGGACGCCTACGGCGTGCGCATCCGCGTGCCGAAGCTGCTCGACGAGGCGACCTCGATGGGCGCGGCGATCACCGGCGGCGTGGGCGTCGGGATCTTCAAGGACTTTACGGCCATCGACGACATCCTCGAGATCAACACCGTTGTCGAGCCGAACGAAGAAAATCACCGCGCGTATGCGGCGGTGAAGGAGCGGTTCGAGGTGTGTTACAAGGCCCTCCTTCCGGTCTATGAATACATGTCGCAGAAATAAGCCTTGTGCTTTTGCTTGACAGGCAGAAATGGAGAATCTATCATGAAAAAAGAACAGGTCATTGAAAAACTAAGAAGCTGCGGCCTCGTGGCCGTGGTCCGCGCGAAGAACGCGGAGGACGCGCTCCGCATCGGCGAGGCGTGTGTCAAGGGCGGCTGCGCCGGCATTGAGCTGACGTTCACAACGCCGGGCATCACGTCCATCATCGAGCGGATGTCCGCCGAGTATGCCGGCAGCGACTTCGTCATCGGCGCGGGCACCGTTATGGATCCCGAGACGGCCCGGCTGGCCATCCTCGCGGGCGCGCAGTATGTCGTGAGCCCGTATTTCAACGCGGACACCGTCAGAATGTGCAACCGCTACCGCGTGGCGTGTATGCCGGGCGCGATGAGCATTGCGGAGGTCGTCGCCGGGATGGAAGCGGGCGCCGACATCATCAAGGTCTTCCCCGGCGAGCTGTTCGGGCCGAAGATCATCAAGTCGATCCACGGGCCGATCCCGCAGGCGGAGCTGATGCCGACGGGCGGCGTGAGCGTCGAGAATGTGGCCGAGTGGATCCGCGCGGGCGCGGTCGCCGTTGGGGCAGGCAGCAGCCTGACCGCCGGGGCGAAGACCGGCGACTATGACCTCATCACAAAGATGGCGAAGGAATTCGTCGAGCAGATCCGCCGCGCGCGCGGCCTGTAAGCGCGGGGCAGCCATACGACATCCGTTCCCAATGTTCCCAAATCAACACTGAAAGGAAGCGATCCCATGCAAACTCCGAAGTTATTCATGCTCCTTCCCGAAGATTCCGTCTGCACGCCGGACGGGATGGCCATCGACAAAAACGGCGATCTGATCCTCTCCTGCCCGAACTTTGCGGACATGTCCATGCCGAGCGCGGTGTTCCGCATCGACAAGGACCGCAACATCAAAAAGTGGTTTGACGTGCCGGTCAACCCGGAGACGGGCGAGGCCCGGTCGATGGGCATCGAGTTCGGCCCGGACGGCGACCTCTACATGGTCGACAATCCCGGCTGGACCGGGCGGGAGGATCTCGTCTTCACGGGGCGCATCCTGCGGCTGCGGCTGAACGAACAGGGCGTGGAGAAGTGTACGGTCGTGGCCGACCACATGGAGCACCCGAACGGCATCCGCATCAAGGGCGACTATATGTACGTCACGCAGAGCTGCATGGTGAACCAGAAGACCGAGAGCGGCAAGCTGATGAGCTGTGTCTACCGTTTCCCGCTGGACGCCGAGGGCATCCACTGCACGAACACGCTGGCCGACCCAGACATCTTCCTGACCTTCATCACGGAGAACCCCAAGTGCCAGTACGGTGTGGACGGCATCGTGTTTGACCACGACGGCAATCTCTACATCGGCAACTTCGGCGACGGGCTGGTCCACAAGATCACGTTCCACGAGGACGGCTCCGTCAAGGAGAACATCCGCTGGGCGCAGGATCCGGCGAATCTGAAGTCCACCGATGGCATGTCGATCGACAAGGCGGGCAACATCTATGTGGCCGACTTCTCGGCGAACGCCATCGCGCGCATCGCGCCGGACGGCAGCGTCAGGCGTATCGCCTGCTCGCCGGACACCGACGGCTTCAACGGCGAGCTGGATGAGCCGGGCGAACCGTGCGTCTGGGGCGATAAGATCATCGTCAGCTGCTTTGACCTGGTCACCGACGAGGAAAAGGTCAATACGGCGCATGAGATGCCCGCAACGATGTCCATGCTGGATGTCGAGCTATAAAGACCCTCCCTTATCATATTCTTCCCCCAGCAAAGCGAGCCGCCCCCAAAAGGGGCGGCTCGTCTTTTTTGAAAATGTTTTCTTCGAATCAGTTTCCGTTTCTACTTCAGAAAAGGAGACGAAGTTTGTGCCTCCATTTTTTCGCCTCTTTTAAGAGAGAAAGAAAAGAATGGGGGACAAAAAGGCGGGAGCCCAAGGGCCGCCCCTACGGACAAGAACGAAGGGCGGGTCAGGGGGTGCGGAGGCGGGAGAGGTTGGAGAGGAAGGAGGGGACGTCGAGGGCCTCGCGGGGTCTGGCTGGGGTGACGACGGTATTTTCGTTGGTCTGGCGGCGGATCCAGTCTTCATAGGAAGCTTCTGCAAGGTCTTCGGCGCGGAGCGCGCGGCGGATGATGATGTGGTAGCCGAGGTCGCTCTCCACGATGCCGCTGATCTCGTCGACGTCCAGCGCGGCGACGGCGGCCTCAAACTCTGCACCCATTTCGCCAGCTTGATAGGTATACCCGTTCGGATAAGCGGCGCGGCCGGTATCTTCGCCGCAGCTCTCGGCATAGGCGGCAAAAGCACCGGCTGGGTCCGGCTCCGCCATCAGCTGGGCATAGACCTCCTCGGCGGCGGCGCGCTTGCCGGCTCTGGCGTCCGCGTCGTCGCTGGGCAGAAGGTAGGTATTGAAGAAAATCTGGTCGGCGCAGGCGTAGCCATTGTCGATGCCGTATTGCAGCAGCACGTCCTCACCGGGGTAGAGCGTGTCATCCGGGTCGGAGTATGCGGCGAGCAGACCGGCGTTCAGGTACGAGCTCTCCATCATCTGCGCGTAGAGCGTACTGTCCATGCCCTGTGCGGCCAGGAACGCCTCCTCGCCGCCCGCGCTCTCGAGCTGGGATGCGATACTGTCTGCGATCGCCTTGCGGTCGTCCTCGGTCAGGGAGACGCCGTGCGCTGCCGCGAGCTGGCGCAGATAGGCCATGGAGGCGACGCAGCTGTCCGCGTAGCGGAGCATCAGCGCGCAGGCCCCGGCGTCGTTTGCCCAGTCGACGGCTTTGCCGGTGGTATATTGCTGGGCGGTGCGGTCGTAATTGTCGCAGTAATAAGCGAGCCAGTAGCAGTATTCGGCAGCGGTGATGGGCTCGTCATTTACGGTCAGAACCGTGTCGGTCGGGGACAGGTTTGCAGCTTCTGCATAGAGGCTGCGCGGGGATGCGGTCTTCGCGGCACAGGCGCAGCAGGAGAGCAAGAGAAGGACGCTGAGCACAAGAGCAAGATACTTTTTCATAGTCGGTTCCTCATGGTATACGGGAAACGCCCGCAGACAAACTGCGGGCGTTTGAGTCTGGTTGGTTTACTTCTTCTGCTTGCCCAGCGCGTCGGCCAGGATGATGGCGTCGGCGATCATTCTCGGGTTGACCGCGAACGGCTCGACATCCCAGTAGGAGTGCATGGAGGCCTCGGCGACCTTCATGATGTCCTCGTCGGTGGCGTCGGCAATGCCGAGATCGGCAAACGTGGAGGGGAGGCCGACCTTGTTGAAGAAGTCATACATCTCGTCGATCTCGTCCTTCGGCGCGCCCTCGACGATCAGCTGTACAAGGATACCGAACGCGACGACCTCGCCGTGGAGCAGCTTGGCACAGGGCTCGAGCACCGTGATGCCTTCGGCAATGGAGTGCGCGCCCGCGCAGGACGTGTTCTGCACGCCAAGGCCGGAGAGGAGGGTGTTGGCCTCGATGACGTCCTCGACGTCCTTCGTGCACAGGCCCTTTTCAGCGGCCAGCTTGGCGTTGACGCCCTTGGCCAGGACGGTCTCGTGGCAGGCCTTGGAGACGGCCATGCCGGCGATGGTCTGATGGTAGCCGGTGTTGACATAGTTCGGAGAGGCGGACTGCTTGTTCGCGCGGCACTCGATGTAGGTGGACAGGGCGTCGCCCATGCCGGCGACGAAGAAGCGGACAGGTGCCTTGCTGATGACGTCGGTGTCGAGGAGGACGAGGTCCGGGTTCTTCTTGTAGTGACGGGCGCCGACATGCTCGCCAGCCGCCGTGTAGATGACGGACAGGCCCATGGCCGGGGCGTCGGTAGAGGCGGTGGTGGGGACGATGATGACCGCAGCCTTATAGTTGTCGGCGACGGCCTTGGCGGTGTCCATGGTCTTGCCGCCGCCGATGCCGACGACGACGTCCGGCTGCAGGTCCTTGGCGAGGTCGGTGCAGCGGAGGATCTCTTCCTCGGTGATCTGGCCGCCGAACTGCTCGCAGAGGATCTGGCTGTCGCTGCCTGCGTACATCTTCTCAAACTTTTCGGCGTAGTTCTTGTAGAAGAACACGTCGATGAGGATGAACACGCGGCGACCGTAGGTCTCGGTGTGCTGTTTCAGGTTGTCCAGCTCATAGCGGCCCTGAATATAACGGCTGGGGGAGCCCCAGGCTCTGGATGAATGTTGAAGCATAGACATATTGAATTACCTCCTGCGTTTGCAATGGCTGCGGCGGATGCCGCGGTGTGATCTATGGAAGCTCTGATCTGAGGGGCGAGGCCCTCAAATCAGAAGTTCCTTGACGTTATTTCTCCCACTTGGGGTTCGGGACGATGACCGGCTTGCCGTCTTGTTCAACGACCAGCTTGCGGAAGCCCTTCTTTTCGATCGTGCCGTAGTCATGACCGGCGTCTGCACGGAACACGAAGAAGAGGATCAGCGGCTCCGTGCCAATGTTGATGCTGCGGTGCGCCCAGCGGCCGGGGACGTAGAGCGCGTCGCCGGGGTTCATCTCCTTGCAGTCGACGTCGCCCTCGGGCGTCTCCATCATCATCATGCCGTGGCCGGAGAGCGTGTAGTAGATCTCGCTCGTGTCCAGGATGGTATGGAAGTGGCCCTTGGTCATGAAATACTCATTACCGACCTTGCCGGGATAGAGGCGCGTGGAGCCGAAGCGGAGCACGCCGGGCTCTTCCGGCAGCTCGAGCTCGTAGAACTCGTAGAGCAGCGGGTCGCCCCCGGCGATGAGCTTTTTGGCGGCTTCCTCGTCGGCGAACTGCGTGAGCAGGTTGGACACGCGGCGGCAGCTCGGCTGCACCTTGCCGCTGTCACAGTGGCCGGTGAGCAGGTCGAAATCCAGAACGAACGGTTTCAAATCAGACATAATTCAGAATCTCCAATCTACAAAGCGCGGTTATTTTACGATCAGACCTCTGGTGCTGCGGTCCGCCGTCATGGCGATGGCGAACAGGACGAAGGCACCGAACACGACGTTCTGCCAATAGGCGTCGACACCGATGAAGTTCATACCGTTTTCAATGATGGCGACGGTGAAGACACCGAGAATGGTGCCGAGCTCGCTGCCCTTGCCGCCGGCCAGCGATGTGCCGCCGAGAGCGCAGGATGCGACGATCTTCAGCGTGAAGGGGCTGCCGATGGTGGGGGAGCTGCTCTTGAGGTTGGCCGCGAGGAAGACGCCGGCCAGCGCGGCGAGCAGACCGTTGAGCGTGAAGATCAGGATCTTGGAGGCGTCGACGTTCAGACCGGCGATGCGGCTGGCACGCTCGTTGCCGCCGATGGCGAACAGGGCCTTGCCGAGCGGGGTGAAGCGCGTGACGCAGTAGAGCAGGAGAATGATCGCCAGGGCGATGATCAGCGGCAGGCCGACGACGCCGAAGGAGATCTTATACCAGTTGATGGCGGGCCAGAAGACCTTGGCGACGGATTCCGGGTTCTGCGTGATGAGCAGGGCGACGGATTCCCAGATGCACATGAAGCCGAGGGAGGCGATGAACGACGGGACCTTCAGCTTGACGTGGATGATGCCCATGGCGAGGCCAGAGAGGATGCCGAAGAGCAGCGAGATGCCGAACGCCAGCAGACCGGCGGTCATGGGGCTCGCGAACTGGTC
Organism: uncultured bacterium; assembly: GCA_905214155.1. Lineage (GTDB taxonomy): Bacteria > Bacillota > Clostridia > Oscillospirales > Oscillospiraceae > CAG-170. The sequence goes on from CAJMLC010000007.1 coordinate 17,293, forward strand.
GCCGTAGGCCTGCAGGAACTTGACGTAGAGCACGTTCGAGACCGAGCAGGCCGCGCCCATCGACAGGTCGATGGAGCCGAGGATGAGGACCATCGTCATGCCGGAGGACATGATCAGCAGCGGCGCGGTATCGCGCAGCAGGTTGGAAAGGTTCATTTTGCCCAGGAAGTTTTTCTGGGTGAGCGAGAGGACGAGCAGCAGGAGAATGATGGCGGAGAAGCTGAAATACTTCATGATGCGCTCGCGCATGGAGCCGGGCTGCTGCACGGTTTTGGTTTTGTTTGCGTTCATTTCAGACGACCTCCTTACATCATCAGGCTGACGACGTCGACCATTGCGGGCTTGTTGTCAGCCGGGGCGTCAAATTCGCCGGTGACGAGGCCGTCTTTCATCACGATCAGATGCGAGCTGAGGCCGAGGAACTCGTCCAGGGTATCGCCGAGCACGATGACGGCCTTGCCGGAGCTGGTCATGTCACGGATGAGCGAGTAAATTTCGGCCTTGGCGCCGACGTCGACGCCGCGCGTTGGGTGGTTGAGGATGACGATCTCCGCGCCGCTGGCGAGCGCACGGGAGAAGACGACCTTCTGCTGGTTGCCGCCGGAGAGCTGTACGAGCGCCTCCTTCGGGCCGCTGGTCTTGATGCGGAGCTTGTCGATCCAGGTGAGCGCCTGTTCGCGGACGGCCTTGGCCGAGACGAAGGGGCCCTTGGCGATCTTGTGGGCGTTGGAGAGGACGATGTTGTCTTCGACGGAGAGCGTGGAGACGATGCCCTCGTAGAGACGCTCTTTCGGGATCATGAGGATACCCTTGTCGAGCGCGTCCTTCGGAGAGGTGAGGCGGATCTCCTTGCCGTGGAGCTTCAGCTTGCCGAACGACGGCTTTTCATCGCCGCAGATGACATCGCAGACCTCCTCTGCGCCGGAGCCGATAACGCCGCACAGGCCAAGGACCTCGCCCTTATGCAGCTTGAAGTTGACGTGCTTGAACAGGCCGTGGTGGCCGAGATCTTCCGCCTCGAGCAGGACGTCGTCCTCGGGGACGGTCTGCTTGTCGAGGTGGTAATATTCGCTGGTGCTGCTCTGGCCGACCATCATCTCGTAGAGCTTGGCCTCGGTGGCGTCTTTGGTGTCGATGGAGCCGACGCTGGTGCCGTCTTTGTAGACGTAGATGCGGTCGGTGATCTCGAGGATCTCATCAAGACGGTGCGAGACGAAGATGATCGAATGGCCCTGTGCAGCGATTTTGCGCATCTGCTTGAAGAGGTTCTGCACCTCGCCCTCGTTGAGGACGGAGGTCGGTTCGTCGAGCAGGATGAGGCAATGGTCCTGGCCGGACTGCTTGGTCACGTGCATGACCTTCGCGATCTCGACCATCTGGCGGGTGGCGAAGTTGAGGTCGCTGACCTTTTTCTTCGGGTTGATGTCAGTGATGTCGATGTTGGCAAGGACCTCGGACGCGGCCTTGTTCATCTTGTTCCAGTTGATGAAGCCGGCCTGACGGAACGTATTTTCCGCGCCGAAGAAGATGTTCTGCGCGACGTTGAGGTTGACGATCAGGGACTGTTCCTGATAGACCATGCCGACGCCGTGGTGCTTGGCGTCCATCGGGGTCTTCGGGGCATAGGGTTCGCCGCGGAGCGTCATCGTGCCGGAGGACTGCGGCTGCGCGCCGATGATGATCTTCAGCAGGGTGGATTTGCCCGCGCCGTTTTCGCCGACGAGGCCGACGATCTCACCCGCGTGGACATCCAGCTCGACGCCCTTGAGGGCCTTGGTGCCGGAGAAGTTTTTGGTGATCTCCTTTGCGCTGAAAATGATTTCTTTTTCGCTCATGATCTGTCCCTCCTCACTTGCTGATGACCTTCGGGCCATGAGGCACGGTCAGCGCGACGGCAACGAGAATGATGATGCCCTGGATGGCGGAGCGCAGGTTCGGGTTGGCACCGAGCTGGATCAGGCCGTTTTCCAGGACGGTCATGATCAGGACGCCGACGATCGTGTTCGTGACGCCGCCCTTGCCGCCGGCCAGCGACGTGCCGCCGATGACGACAGCCGCCTGCGCGGGGAACATCTTGCCGTTGCCGATGGAGATCTGGCCCTGGCCAAGGCGGATCGCACCGATGACGCCGGCCACGGCGGAGAGCGTACCGGCCAGGGCGAAGACGCCGATCTTGACCTTTTCGACGCTGACGCCGACGGCGCGCGGGATGCTCTCATTGGTGCCGACGGCATAGATGTGGCGGCCGAAGGCGGTATACTCCTGAATGAAGAAGCAGACGAGGAAGAGAATGATGGCGACCCACGTGATGAACGGGATCTTGAGGAAATAAGTCGTGGGGAGCGCCTTGATGGTCGCGTCCAGAATTGTGGGCGGATGGCCCTGATAGGAGAGCATGCCGATGCCCTTGCAGATATACTGGAAGGCGAAGGACGCCATGAACGACGGAATTTTCAGATAGACATGGCACAGGCCGATCAGCAGACCGACAACTGCGCCGAGCGCGACGGCGATCACCGCGCCGAAGAAGCCCATGTCGCGCCCGGCAAATTCGCTGTTGAGCACGAGACAGGCAAACAGAGAGCCGGACATGCCGACCAGACCGTCGATCGAAAGGTCGATCGAGCCGATCATAATGACGAACGTCAAACCAAGCGCGACCACGAGCGGCAGCGCCATCTGGTTGAGGATATTCAGCAGGTTGCCCGGGCCGATGAACGACGTGCCACAGGCAAAGGAAAAGACGATCACAAGCAGGACGAGAACCATGATCGGCGCATAGCGCATGATCTTCTCGTTCTTGTTGTCGTTTCGGATTTTTTCGGCGAATTCATCCGTGATGGTCGCCGAAGGATTCAATTTAATCATATTCTTCGCTCCATTTTCGGTCAGGTGGGGTCATACTGCGCGACACGAAAGGGCCGCAGGAGAGGGGGCAGCGTGCGGGGAAATGGGTTTGCTGGGGCTGAGTCATGACGCCTCAGCCCCAGCGTGTTTTTTGGTTTGGAAATCTCCGGTCCGGCCGCCGGCGGCTTTCAGCGGATCTCTTGCTCCAATGCTGCGGCTTAGAAAACTTGAAATACACAAAGTATGTCTGCGTTTTCAAGCCTTGTCTTGAAGTAAGATCTCTCGCTGAAAGCTCTTGCCGGACGGTCCGGGGGTTTCCTAAAGTTCGTTTATACTATGTAGTTGCTGTTGGAATTGGGGCGAGGGGATCAGTCAGCCTTGCAGTAGAAGATCTTGCTGAAGTCAAATTCCGGGGTGCTGGTGAGGTATTCCTCGGCAGCTTCCGGAGAGGAGATGACGACAGCGGGGGTCGCGAACTCGCGGTACTCGGCCGGGAGCGCCTCGACGTCCAGCAGGCCGGTCCAGGCCGCGTAGCAGATGGCCAGGGTGTAGCCGCCCTGCAGCCAGCCGTTGGAGGAAACGGTCGCGGTGGCGTTGCCGTCACGGACGGCCTCGACGATGTCGGTGTTGGCGTCGACGCCGGTCACGCCGACCTTACCCTTCAGGCCCGCGTTGTCCAGAGCCTGCAGAGCGCCGGTGGCCATGTTGTCGTTGGCGCACCACACGCCGCCGACGTCAGGATACTGGGTGAGCCAGGTCTCGACCAGAGCGAGGGCTTCGTCGGTGTTCCAGTTGGCGGTGTCGTCCGCGGCGACTTCGATGTCGGGATATTCAGCGAGCGCCTGCTGCAGGCCGGCATAGCGGTCATTGGCGGCGGTGTTGCCGAGGAGGCCCTGGCAGACGAAGATCTGGCCCTTGCCGCCCATGGCATCGAACAGCGCCTTGGCGGTGTTGTAGCCGTTGACAACGTTATCGGGAGAGGTGTGGCAGACCCAGTTCGGCGTCAGGTCAGCGGGGCCGACGTCAGCGGGCTTGTTCCACGCGGTGCCGAGGTAGCCGCCGGATTCGGCCATGGCCTCGGCGAGGGAGTAAGCGATGGTATCTTCGTTCGGGTCGGCGTAGGCGATGGCGTTGCCGTTGGCCATGGCCGCGAACTGACGCATGTTGTCAACTTCCTTGGCGGAGTCGCCCTGGGAGTCGAGCACCTGCATCTCATACTTCTGGCCGATGCTGTCGAGATATTCGGCGAACATCTCCATGCCGACCTTGATGGTGGCGATGTAGGGGTTCTCCAGGCCGCGGACGGAAACGGCGAGATACACGGTGGTATCGAGCTTTTCCTGCGGGATGGCGCTGGGATCGATGGTGAAGTTGGCCCAGTCGGTCGTGGCGGCGGGCGTTTCATCCTTGGCGGTGTCGTCCGTCGTGGCGGGGGTCTCGTCCTTCGCCGTGTCGGTGGTCGTGGTGGGGGTCTCGTCCTTCGTCGTGTCGGCGGGAGCCGCATCCTTACTGGCGCAGCCGGCAAACAGGCAGAGAACCATGACGGCGGCAAGAAGCAACGCGATGAGTTTTTTCATTGTGATTCCTCCTAATTTTTTTATGTAAAACGGCCGGGAGGCCGATTTTACCAAAATTGCATGCAGGCGGGAACGCGGAAACCATACTTTGCTGATTCGTGCCGGAAATTGTATTGACATTATGTCATAACATTACCGTGTCCATATTATAGCTTCACTTCGACGCATTTGTCAACACTGAACGGCGAATTTCTGAATTATTCTGATATATTGACCATTCTGCGACCGGAAATATTGGGCAATATCAACAAAAACACGCGGCGGACAGGGAAGGGCAAAATAGAAAACGTAGCCGCGGAGTGGACAAAAATGCGGAAAATTCTGCGTACAAAATGCCTGCCTTTGAGAAAAACAGCGGGATCTGCACTTTACATCTGTAAAATACTATGTTATTATGTTGGTACAAATTGAGCGCGTCGGGGATGCGCACATATTATAATAATATTGAATGGAAAGGAAAGCGGAAGAATGGAAAAGATGACATTGCGGTCAACGCTCCGGCTGAACAACGGCGTGGAGATCCCGCGCGAGGCACTGGGCGTGTTTCAGGTGGAGGATGCGGTCGCGGAGGATTCGGTCTGCTGGGCGCTGCAGGCGGGCTATCGCCACATCGACACCGCGGCGGTCTACGGCAACGAGGCCGGCGTCGGCCGCGGGATCCGGAGATCGGGCGTGCCGCGCGGGGAGATCTTCCTGACGACCAAGCTCTGGAACGACGACATGCGCGCGCATCGGGCCCGGGCCGCGTTTGAAGAGAGCCTCAAAAAGCTCGGCGTCGACTATGTCGACCTGTATCTGATCCACTGGCCGGTGGCCGAGGCGTTTGAGGAGAGCTGGATGGAGCTCGAGAAGCTCTATCATGAGGGCCGCGTTCGGGCCATCGGCGTGAGCAATTTCCAGGTGCGGCATCTCGAGACGATCCTGAAGAACGGGACGGTCGTCCCCGTGGTCAACCAGATCGAGCGGCATCCGCTGCTGACGCAGGAGCCGCTGATCGAATACTGCCGTGCGCACAGTATTGAAATTGAGGCGTGGAGCCCGCTCGGCGGCACCGGCGGCAATCTGCTGCAGAATGAGACGCTGGTCCGGCTCGCGGCCAAATATGGCAAGTCGCCCGCGCAGCTCGTCATCCGCTGGGATCTGCAGCAGGACATCGTTGTTTTGCCGAAATCAGTCCACGAAGCGCGCATCCGGCAGAATGCGGACGTCTATGACTTTGAGATCACACCGGAGGATATGGCCGCCATCAGCGCGCTGAACCAGGATCTGCGCACAGGCGCCGACCCTGACACATTTACCTTCTGAGGCAACACCGCATAATTGCGTCGGCGCGCTTCGGCGGATCTTTTCCACCAATTCTGCGGTTTGAAAAGCTTGAAATACATACAGTATTCCTGCACTTTTCAAACCTTGCCTTGACAAAAAAACTCTCGCCGGATCTGCTTGCCGAATTATTGGGTGCTGCCATAAATTTTTGAAATCAAAATTGTCGGTTTTTCACAAAAACCGCGCGGACCCCTTGCATAATCCGGGGAAGTGTGTTACACTCCGGATATGTGAAATGTTATAACATAATGACGTAGCGTCAGACGGCGCAAACGTCAGCCATCGAATACATAAGGAGGATCACCTATGAAAACAGTCGTCATTGCGAAGGACGGGAAAGTCACGGTCGAAGAGGTCAACAAGCCCAGGTATAACGAGCATCAGGCACTGGTGAAGACGATCGCCTGCGGCATCTGCGGCACCGACGTCAAGCTGCTGCACCGGACGTTCAAGGGCTTCCCGGAATCGATGTATCCGATCATGGTCGGCCATGAGGGCGTCGGCGAGGTCGTCGAGGTCGGCGCGAAGGTCAAGGGACTGAAGAAGGGCGACAAGGTCCTGCTTCCGTTCGTGGACGCCGATCCGGAGAACCTGCCCGGGCTCGGCTCCGGCTGGGGCGCGATGAGCGAATATGCCGTTGTCCATGATCCGCTGTCCTATCCCGAGGGCGAAGCACCCGACTGCGCCTATGCGCAGACCGTGCTCGATGAGGATCTCGATCCGGTCGACGCTGCGATGATCGTCACGTTCCGCGAGGTGCTCTCCAACATCCGCTATTTCGGCATCAAGCCCGAGGATTCCGTCGTCGTGTTCGGCTGCGGCCCGGTCGGCCTGACCTATATCAAGTTCCTCAGCCTGATCGGCGTGACGAAGCTCGTCGCGTGCGACATCCTGCCGGCCAAGCTCGAGCAGGCGAAGACCTACGGCGCGAACTATTTCATCAACAGCAAGGAGCAGGACGTCACCGCCGAGGTGCGCAAGCTGTTCCCCGAGGGCGTGGACTTCGTGCTGGACGCTGCCGGTTTCCCGGCCATCGTCAACCAGGGCATGTCCCTGATCAAGGACCGCGGCACCGTCCTCTGCTACGGCGTGCCGGAGAAGGAAGAGATCACCATCGACTTCAGCAAGGCCGATTACAACTGGCGCGTCGTCTTCCAGCAGATGCCCCGCAAGCGCGAAGAGGGCGAGGCCCATGCGCAGGTGCTCGACTGGATGCGCAGCGGCAAGCTGAACATCAAGGACTTCATCTCCGACTATTATGAGTTTAAGGATGTTGTGCAGGCCTACGACGATCTTCTGGCGAAGAAGATCATGAAGAAGGCCATCGTCAAGTTCTGATCTGTTTCATACAAGAGTCCCTTTTTCATTTTCCTTTTCCTTCTTATACTTTGTTCCCCTGCGGCCCGGCAGTGTTTGCCGGGCGGCAAAAGGGCGGCTGCCGGATGGCAGCCGCCTTTTTGCGCGAGATCGAAGAAATCTCGGATTTTTTGCGATTTTTTTGCGAAACCGCTTGCAAACTGCGAAAAATCGATTATGATGTATAGACTACGCAAATCTGAGAGGGGGAGCTCTATGGCGAAGACGCTGCGCGGCGAGGCCGATCTGCTGCAAGGGCCGGTGCTGCAGAATATGCTGCGCTTTGCGCTGCCGATTCTGGCGGGTACGCTCTTGCAACAGCTCTATTCGATGGTCGATGCGGTCGTCGTCGGCCAGTTTGTCGGGAAGACTGCGCTGGCGGCGGTCGGCGGTTCGGCGGTCGCGATCATCAATCTGCTGCTGAATTTCTTCGTCGGGCTCTGTTCCGGCGCGTCGATCGTCGTCGCGCAGTACTATGGCGCGCACGACCGCGAGAACGTCAGCCGCGCGGTGCATACGGCGATGCTGCTCGCGGTGTGGGTCGGCGCGGTGATGACAGTGCTGGGCGTGTTTTTTGCGCCGGGCTTTCTGACCGCGCTCGACACGCCGGAGGATACCATGCAGTATTCCACGGACTATATGCGCTGGTATTTTGCCGGGATGATCCCCACGATGATCTATAACATGGGCAGCAGCATTCTGCGCGCCATGGGCGACAGCCGGAGGCCGCTCTATTTCCTGCTGCTCTGCACGGGCGTCAACACCGTGCTCGATCTGCTGTGCGTTGCGGTGCTGCGGCTGGAGGTCGCGGGCGCGGCCATTGCGACGAGCCTGTCGCAGCTGATCTGTGCGGCATTCGTCATCCGCTCGCTGATGCGGCGGCAGGACGAGGCGCGGCTCGTGCCTGCAAAGCTCCACCCTACGCCGGCGCTTGTGAAGCGGATGCTCCTGCTCGGGCTGCCCGCGGGATTGCAGAGTGTGCTTTATAACATTACAAATCTCTATGTGCAGAAGGCCGTCAACCTGATGGGCACGGACACGGTCGCCGCGTGGTCGATCTATGCGAAGATCGACGGTGTCTTCTGGCCGATCTCGAACGCCTTCGGCATTGCGATCATGACATTCGCCGGGCAGAACTACGGCGCGCGCAACCGGGCGCGCGTCTATGAGACGATCCGCGCCGGATGGCTGCTGCATCTGGGCATGGCGGTGTTCTTCTCGGCGGTCGCCGTGCTGAGCAGCCCGCTGACGATGCGGCTGTTCAGCGCTGACCCGGCCGTTCTGGCCGAGGCGCGGCAGTTCATCCTGCATATCTCGTCGTGCTACGTCCTGTTTTCAAGCGTGGAGGTCCTGTCGTCCGCGATGCGCGGCGTCGGCAATGCGGTGAAGCCCGCGGTCATCACGTTCTTTGCGGTCTGTGTGCTGCGCATGGCGCTGCTGTTCACGGTGACGTTTCCGCACCTGAGCGTCCTGACCATCTCGATCTGCTATCCCGCCACCTGGGCCGCGTCGAGCGTGCTGTTTGTCCTCTACTATAAGTTCGGAAAATGGATGCCGAAGTATCCGCAGGAATAGAAAGAAGGCGTGTGGCCATTGGCCGCACGCTGAGACTGTCAAAAAACTATAAAACGCAGTCCTGCAATAGAGCAGCGGGGAAAGAGTGAAAGGGGCAAAAAGCCCCTTTCGCGTTCAATCAAGCAGT
>CAJMLC010000008.1 GCA_905214155.1 uncultured bacterium
GCTGCCGAGCTGTTTGCCGGAGAGGACGTGGAAGTGGATGTGGTGGACGGTCTGCCCGGCGAGCTCGCCGACATTCGTCACCACGCGGTATCCATCTGCGAAGCCCTGCTCCTTCGCGATCTTCGCGATGACCGCGTAGATGTGGCCGATGACGGCGGCGTTCTCCTCCGTCGCCTCGGCGGCGGAAGCGAAATGCTGCTTCGGCACGACGAGGAAGTGCGTCGGCGCGAGCGGCGCAATGTCGAGGAACGCCAGGCACTGGTCGTCCTCATAGACCTTCGTCGTCGGGATCTCGCCGTGGATGATCTTGCAGAACAGGCAATCAGACATGTTCGTTCCTCCTTACTCCTTCACGTTCGCCGCGACGAAATCGTCCACGGCTGCCAGCGCATCGTCGACCTTCAGCACATCCGTGCCGCCGCCCATGGCGCTGTCCGGCTTGCCGCCGCCTTTGCCGCCGACGATCGGCGCAATATTGCGGATGATGTCGCCGGCCTTGATGCCGTGCGCGATGGCATTCTTGCCGCACACGGCCAGCAGCGTCACCTTCTCGCCGTTCACCGTGCTCAGCACCGCGACGGTGTCGGGGTTGCGGTCGCGCAGGAAGTCGCCCAGCTTTCGCAGGTCGTTCGCCTCCATGTTCTCGCGGCTCACGGTCACGACCTTCAGGCCCGCGACGCTCTTGCCAGAGAAGAGCATGCTGTCCACATCGCTGGAGAACATCCGGTCCTTCAGCTTTTCGATGGCCTGATGCAGCTCCTTGATCTCGCGCATGCTGCTCTCCGCCTTGGCCAGCAGCTCGCCCGGCGTCGTCTTGAGGACCTCCGCTGCGCGCACCAGCCGCGCATTCATCTCGTCCACCTGGTCGAGGAACGCCTGACCGGTGACCGCCTCGATGCGGCGCACGCCGGAGGCGACGGACGTCTCGCTCGTGATGCGGAACGGGCCGATCTTCGCTGTGTTGTCCACGTGCGTGCCGCCGCAGAGCTCGACCGACCAGCCGCCCATGTTGACCACGCGGACGACGTCGCCGTATTTTTCGCCGAACAGCGCAATCGCGCCGGCCTTCTTTGCCTCTTCAATCGGCATCTCGCGGACGTCGACATCGAGGCCCGCGAGGATCTGCTCGCTGACGAGGCGGCTCACCTCGCGCAGCTCCTCTGCCGTCACGGCGGAGAAATGCGTGAAGTCATAGCGCAGCCGGTCTTCCTCGACGAGCGAGCCGGCTTGATGCGCATGGTCGCCCAGCACCGTCCGCAGCGCCTGATCGAGCAGGTGCGTCGCGGAGTGCGCGCGCATGATGGCGCGGCGGCGCGTCTCATCGACCCGCGCCTCGACCGTGTCGCCCACGGCGAAGCTGCCGCGCGTGACCTTGCCATAGTGCATGAATTTGCCGCCCTTGTTCTTCTGGACATCGAGCACGGTGAACTCCGCCTCCAGCGTGCAGATCACACCGTGGTCGGCCGTCTGGCCGCCCATCTCGGCGTAGAACGGCGTCTGATCGAGCACGAGGATCGCATCCGTGCCTTCCGTCACGGCGTCGCGCAGCTCGTCCTCGGCCACGATGGCCACGATCTTGCCCTCGTCCACAAACCGGTCATAGCCGGTGAACTTGCTTGCCGGGATCTCCTTGCCGAACTCGACGCCGGCCCAGCCGAGGTCGCCGAGGGCCTTTCTGGCCTCACGCGCGCGGGCCTTCTGCTCCTGCATCAGCTGACGGAACGCCTCGTCGTCGACGCTCATGCCCTCTTCCGCGACCATCTCGTTCGTCAGGTCGATCGGGAAGCCGTAGGTGTCGTACAGCTTGAACGCATCCGCGCCGGAGAAGACCGTCTCGCCCTTGGCCTTGTGCCCGGCCAGCATATCGGCAAAGATCTTCATGCCGCCGTCGATGGTCTTGGCGAAGTTCTCCTCCTCCGTGCGCACCACGCGGGTGATATAGCTCTGCTTCTCGCGCAGTTCGGGATACTGGCACTCGTTCTCATGGATGACCGTGTCGACCACCTCATAGAGGAACGGCTCGTTCACGCCAAGCAGCTTGCCGTGCCGCGCAGCTCTGCGCAGCAGGCGGCGCAGGACATAGCCGCGCCCTTCGTTCGACGGCAGGATGCCGTCGCAGATCATAAACGTCGAAGAGCGGATATGGTCGGTGATGACGCGCAGCGAGATGTCCTTCTTCTGGCTCTCGCCGTAGTGCGCGCCGGTCAGCTCGGAGACCTTATGCGTGATGTTCATCACGGTGTCCACATCGAACAGCGAGCCCACGTTCTGGCACACGCAGGCCAGGCGCTCGAGTCCCATGCCGGTGTCGATGTTCTTCTGCTTCAGCTCGGTGTAGTGGTTGTGGCCGTCGTTGTCAAACTGCGAGAAGACCACGTTCCAGACCTCGACATATCGGTCGCAGTCGCAGCCGACCGTGCAGCCCGGCTTGCCGCAGCCGTACTCCGCACCGCGGTCATAGTAAATTTCAGAGCACGGGCCGCACGGACCGGAGCCATGCTCCCAGAAGTTGTCCTCTTTGCCGAACTTGAAGATGCGCTCCTTCGGAATGCCGATCTCCTCGTTCCAGATGCGGAAGGCCTCTTCGTCGGCAGGCGTCGTCTCGTTGCCCGCAAACACGGACGGATAGAGGCGATCCGGCTCCAGGCCGACCCACTCCGGGCTGGTCAGGAATTCCCACGCCCAGGGAATGGCCTCCTTCTTGAAATAGTCGCCGAAGGAGAAGTTGCCCAGCATCTCAAAATAGGTGCCGTGCCGGGCCGTCTTGCCGACGTTTTCGATGTCGCCGGTGCGGATGCACTTCTGACAGGTCGTCACGCGGCGGCGGGGCGGCTCTTCCTCGCCCTTGAACCACGGCTTCATCGGCGTCATGCCGGCGTTGATGAGCAGGATGGACTTGTCGTTCTGCGGCACGAGCGAAAAGCTCGGTAGGCGCAGATGACCTTTCGTCTCGAAGAACTTCAGGAACATCTCCCGCAGCTCGTTCAGACCATAAGCTTTATGTGCCATTGTCAAAACTCCTTTAACAAATAATTACGATTTTGGAGAACTCCTCGTCGCAGCGAATGTCTTCCCCTCTGGGGAAGGTGCCGAGCGGAGCGAGGCGGATGAGGGTCGGGGAGCAGTAACGAATTGCGTCACATTTGGATGAGTGCTCCATACCCTCATCCGTCTGCTCCGCTTCGCGTCGCAGCCACCTTCCCCCAAGGGAAGGCTTTCTGGCCGATGAGGGCATCGGCCCCTACGACCTGTTACCTGCGTTTCAGCGAAAGATTTTGGCCCAAGGCAAGATTTGAAGGACGCAGACATCCTTTGTGGATTTCAAGTCCTTCAAACCGCCGCATTGGGGCAAAAGATTCGCTGAAAAAATCGCCCCTACACTCGTAGGGGCGATTTGTATCGCGGTACCACCCTAATTTACGCCATTGGCGTATCTCAGTCTCGCGTTATCGGGCGAAGCCCGCCGCGCTCGTCGCGCAGATGCTCCGAACTGGCTGAAGATCTTTGCCGCCGAAGGGCTTCCACCGTCCCCTTCTCTCTTTTGGCGCGCCGAACTTCTCGGTTCTTCCTCGCAAATCTATATTTCCTATGTATTCTACCACAAAAACGCAGAATGTCAACAGAAAAACGCTGCCATCCCGCCGCAGCGGAAGCCTTCCTTGTGTAAAGGGAGGTGGCATTTGCGAAGCAAATGACGGAGGGATTGTCACTTTCCAGACAATTCCACCGCATGCCGCACAAAGCTCAGCGGCGGCACGCGCTGCGGCAGCTTCACGCGGAAGCGCTGCTGCGGCGTGCGCACCTCGGAAAGCTTCACGCCGTCCATGTCCTCCATCGGCCCGACCGTCCATGCGAACGGGCGGCAGTCCGGTCCGACGATCTCCACTTCGTCACCCACGGAAAACTTGTTCCGCAGGCTCAGCACAGCGTTCCCTTCCGCATCGCACGATTCGACCACCGCACAGATCTGCCACTGCCGGATGTAGCGCGAGCTTTCGGTGAACTGTCCCGGCTGCCCATAGAAGAAGCCCGTGGAATAGTGCCGATGGCTCACATGCTCCACTTCGTCGCGCCAGACCGGGTCGACGCCCTGTCCTTCGTAGACGCTGCGCAGCACATGGCTGTAGGCCCCGGTCACGATCGCGGCATAGTAGGCCGACTTCGCGCGGCCTTCAATTTTCAAACAGTCCACGCCCGCGTCAATGAGATCATCCAGATGGTCGATCATGCACATGTCGCGCGAGTTCATGATGTATGTGCCCTTTTCGTCCTCGAAGACCGGGAAATATTCACCCGGCCGCTTCTCCTCCATCAGTGCGTACTGATAACGGCAGGGCTGGGCACATTCGCCCCGGTTGCTGTCGCGCCCCGTCATATAGTTCGAGAGCAGGCAGCGCCCGGAATAGCTGACGCACATCGCCCCGTGGCAGAACGTCTCCAGCTCCAGCTCCGGCGAGACCTGTTCCCGAATGCCGAGGATCTCCGGCAAACTCAGCTCCCGCGCCAGCACGACGCGCTTGGCCCCGAGGTCAAACCAGCTCTGCGCGCAGACATAGTTTGCGATCGACTGCTGCGTCGAAATGTGCCGTTCGCAGCGCGGCGCATACTTGCCCGCCAGCGTAAACGCGCCGAGATCCGCCAGGATCAGCGCGTCCACGCCCGCATCCTGTAATTGTTCCAGATAGGCCGGGAGCTGCGCGACCTCCTCGTTGCGCGGCATCGTGTTGACCGTCGCGTGGACGCGGACGCCGTGCTCGTGTGCCAGCGCCACGGCGCGCGGCAGCTCCTCCGGCGCAAAATTCCCCGCAAACGAACGCATGCCGAAGCTCGTCCCCGCGAGGTACACCGCGTCCGCCCCATAGGCCACGGCCATCTGCAATTTTTCCATATCGCCCGCCGGAGCGAGCAGCTCAGGGCGTCTGCGTGTTCTCATCGCTGCCTCCTGCCTCGCCGCCCGCGGCGGTTTCGTCGGTCTGCGCCGCGTCAGGCGCGGTCTCGTCCGCTGTATCTGCGGTCGTATCGTCCGCGTTCAGGCTCTCAAGGAAATCCTGATGCTCATAATACGTCCGCGAGAAATGATGGACGCCGTCATTGCCCAGCGCATAGAAATAATCATCACTCTCCGCGGGATAGAGCGCCGCACGGATGGACGCGATGCCCGGATTCGAGATCGGCCCCGCGGGCAGGCCCGCATTCTTATACGTGTTGTACGGGCTGATGATGCCCTTGTCCGCGTTCGAGAGGACTTCCTTCCGCTCGTCCAGCGCATACTGGATCGTCGCGTCGATCTCAAGGCACGGATAGAGCTTGCTGCAGAGCCGGTTGTAGATGACCGCGGCAATGCTCGGGCTCTCGGACGCCTTGGCCGTCTCCTTCTCAATGAGCGAGGCGACAATGATGACGTCGTGCATATCAAGCTTGGCCTCCGCGATCTCGCCGTCGGTGAAGCCGTTCGCGGCCATCTTTTCCGCGAGCTTCGCGTTCAGCTCGTCTACAGCGGCATGCATTTCCTCTGTGACCTTGCTGTCAAAGCGGCGCAGGAATTTATCCAGCACGTTGACCGGGTCGTCGCCCACGTAGAATTCATACGTGTCCGGGAACAGATAACCCTCCAAGCGGTTTTTCTGTCCGTATGGCAGATCAGCCAGGAACGCGTAGTCATATTCGTGGTTCGCCGCCGCATCCTCCAGCTGCTCCACCGTGCAGACCCCATTTTCGGCCAGCAGCGCGAAGATGTCTTCGCACTCATAGCCCTCCGGGATCATGACGGTCGCCGTCGCGCGGTCGCCCGACGTACGCACCATGCCGTTCACCAGCGCGTGATAGTCATACGCGCCGCGCAGCTCATACGTACCGGGGTCGATCTTCCGCTCCGCCTTGGAGAACCAGCAGTAGAACTTGAACAGCCATTCATATTGGATCAGACCCTTGTCCTTCAGCTCCGCGCTCACCTGCGCGATCGTCGCGTTCTCCGGCACCGTCACGTTCACCGCGACGTTTTCCCGCGTCAGCGCGAGCATATCGTCCGCGCAGCGCCATCCGCCGATGGCCAGCAGCACGCTCGCCGCCAGCACGCAGCAGACATATACAAATACCCGTACGCCCGCCGGCAGGCGGAATTTTTCCCGCTCTGTCGCTTCCTCGTCCGGCTGCTCCTCGTCGACGGTCAGGTCGGCATACTCATCCGGCAGCTGCGGCTCAAACGCCGGCATCGCCGCCTTCGGCGGCTCCGGCTCTGCCGGAGCTTCGCCCGCCGCGTCAAACGTGTCCGCCGTATCCGGCTCCTGCACGGGTTCGTCCGCCGGGCTGCCCATCATCGCGTCCACACGCGCGATCTCCTCGCGCGCGCCGCGCAGCAGCTCCTCCAGCGAGAGATCGTCAAATCGCTCTTCCGAATGTTCGTTTTTTTCCGGTTCGGCCATATTGTCCCTCCGTTTGCCGCGTTATCCGCGGATGACCATTCCTTCCGCGACATCTGCCGCCGTCTGCTCGCCGCGCAGCGCCGCCAGCAGCTTCAGCCCGAACGCAAACGACGCGCCGGGCGCCTGCCCGGTGATCAGCTTGCCGTCCTGCTGCGCCTGCACCGGCGTATACTCCGTCCCCGGCATCTGCGTCTCGCAGCCGGGATAGCAGGTCGCCCTGCGGCCCGCCGTGATGCCGAGCTTCGCCAGCACCGTCGGCCCCGCGCAGATGGCCGCGACATATTTGCCGCCGTCCCACGCGCGCTTCACCGCGTCCAGCGCCGCCTCGCAGCCCAAAATGCTCTCCACGCCGCCGAGCCCGCCCGGCAGCACGATCATCTCCAGCGCGTTCTGGTCGATCTCCTCGACTGTGCAGTCCGCCGCGACCGTGACGCCATGCGCCGCCTCGACGGTCTTTCCGCCGAGGCCGGCCAGCTTCACGTCCACGCCGCCGCGCCGCAGAATGTCGCAAGGCGCGATCGCCTCGACCGGCTCAAATCCCTTGCCCAGAATGATGTATACCATAATTCAATCCTCCAAACACGATTTTACGATCGCATAAACTTCCTCGTGGATGTCCTCCACGCTCCGGATGGCCCCATCCTTCGCGCACGAGACCGTCCGCCAGCCGTAATACGCGGCCGCGTGCAGCGCCACGTCGCGGCACTTTTTCAGATAATCCTCGTCGCGCTCATGGATGTCGGCGTGCGTGCCGGTGCTCTGCTCGCGCTTTCGCATCAGCTGCTCGCTCAGCTCCACCGGCATGTCCAGCAGCACCACCAGATCCGGCCGCGGCAGACCCATCCGGTCATACTCGAGGTCATAGAGCCAGCGGAAGAATTCCGCCCGCTCCCCTTCCGGGACTTTACTGCCCTGATGCACCGCGTTCGACGTCGTGTACCGGTCGGACACGACCAGCCCGCCGCCCTGATAATAGTCCTTCCACACGCGCTGATAGGACGCATAGCGGTCGACCGCGTAAAAGGTCGACGCGGCGTATGCGTTCACGGCCTTCGGGTCGTCGCCGAACGCGCCGCCGAGGTACATCCGGATCAGCGCCGACGACGGTTCCTCATACTGTGGGAAGCGCAGCCGCTGAAAGCCGATCTGCTCCGCTTCGAGCCGTTTGGCCAGTAACTCAAACTGTGTGGACTTGCCGCTTCCGTCTGTTCCTTCAAATACGATCAGTTTTCCCATTTCTGTTATCCTTTACTCCGCACCGTGACCGCCGCCCAGAGATACTTCGGCAGGCGCAGCATCCGCCCGAAGCGCTTCGGCTCCTTGATGAGGCGGTAGAGCCATTCGAGATTGCAGCGGATCATCCACTTCGGCGCGCGCTTCACCGTGCCCGCGAACGCATCCAGCGAACCGCCGAGGCCCGCCATCAGCCGCACATCCAGCTCGTCCTTGTGCGCGTGCATGAAAATCTCCTGCTTCGGCGCGCCGACACACACGAACAGCACATCGGGCTTGGCCGCGTTGATCTTCTCGATCACCGGCCCCTCATCCTTGAAATAGCCGTCCGCCGTCCCGCAGATCTGGAGGCCCGGATGCTTTTCCCGCATTTTTTCTGCGGCCAGCTCCGCGATGCCAGGCTTGCCGCCGAGGAGATAGAGCGTCTTTCCCGTCTCGGCCAGCACGGTGAGCAGCCGGTCTGCAAAGTCCACGCCCGCGACCTTCTGCTTCAGCGGCGTTTTGCGCAGCTTCGCCGCGAGAACGACGCCCGCACCGTCCGGCAGGACGAGATCCGCCCCGTTCAGCAGCGCGCGGAACTGCGCGTCGTGCAGCGCCTCATAGCCGATCTCGGCGTTCGGCGTGACGACGATCGACGCGCCCGGCGCCTCAAGCAGCTCCTCTGCCCGCGCCACCGCCTCGTCCATCGTGACATTGTCAAATTGCAGCCCCAGCACATCCTGTTTCATCTGCGCATACCCCGCCAGTTTAGAATGTTCCTATCATACCACACGCGCGTGGATTTGTCCATGTTTTCCCGGAAAAAGCCGCGTGCTGCGTGCTTCGCATTTGCTTCGCACATTTTCCCCGTCCGGCATAAACTGTTATGAAAGCCTCCGCATTGGCCGCCGAGCAGTATGCGCCAAATGCGAAGTTTATCATCATGTCAGGAGGGTATCAGAATGTCAGATAACAATCAGGCCGGGACGGCTTGTGATCTGCGCGGCATCCGCGAGGCCGTCTGCGTCCATACCGACAAGATCAGCGACAGCTGTCTGGCCAAGGACTGCATCGAAGATCTTCAGGTGTACTTAACGGTCCCGTCGCAGCAGGCGCTCGACTGTGCGGTCAGCGCGAAGGCGCGCTACGTCGAGCTGCTGCACGTCGGCGTCCACGTCGAGACCGTCCCCTATTCCACGGGCTACTACACGGTCGACCTCACGTTCTACTACCGCGTCATCGCCGATGCGTCCGCCGCAGGAGGCCGCCCGACGACGGTCACGGGCCTCGCCATCTTCTCGAAGCGGCTCGTCATGTTCGGCGGCGAGACGAGCGCGCGCAGCTTCTCGAGCCGAAGCGGCATCAGCTGCCTCTGCAAGCAGGCCATCCAGGCCGGAAACGTGCCGGAGGCCATCGTCGAGGTCGTCGACCCGATGATCCTCGGCTCTCGTGTCCAGGAGGTCTGCAGCTGCAGTTGCTGCCCGCCGTCGCCGCCGGTCATCCCGGAGGCCATCCTCGGCTGCTTCGAAGAGCAGCTCGTCCTCGACGGCGAGAGCAAGCGTCTGCTCGTCACGATCGGGCAGTTTTCCATCGCGCGGCTTGAGCGCAGCACGCAGCTGCTCATCCCGACGTTCGATTACTGCATCCCGTCGAAGACGTGCAAAAACGTCGGCAGCTCCAACACCGAATCGCCCTGCGAGGTCTTCGGCCAGATCGAGTTCCCGATGGACGCCTTCTTCCCCAGCAAGGCAGATTCCTGCATCCCCGCCAAGGACAGCTGCACAAATTGCGCGAAGACCGCCACGTAAGCAAAAAAGCCCCCCTCTTCGCAGAGGGGGGACGATCGCCGAAGGCGATCAGGGGGGAGAAGTTTTTTCATACTCCCCCGGGACTCGCTTTGCTCGGCCAGCCCCCTCTTGGTAGAGGGGGCCTTTTATTTCTGTCTTTCCGCGCTCAAAAAATCCCCTGCTCCGCGAGCACGGCGCACATTTCTTCCACGCGCGCGTCCCACGAGCTTTTGCGTCCCTCTTCGATGCGGAGTGCCGTGCGCTCCGGCTGCGTATCACAAAGCGCGGCCTCGCACGCCGCCGCAAACCCCGCCGCATCGTCCGCGATGTGGATGAGCGGCGCATACTGCAGGATCTGATCCGGCTGCCGCGTGGAGACGATGGGCCGCCCGGTCGCGAGATATTCATAGAACTTCAGCGGGCTGACGTCTTTACTCAGATCGCTCTTCGCGAACAGATTCAGGCAGGCGTCAAAATGCGCCAGATACTGCGGCAGCTGCTCGTTCGGCTTCATACCGAGGAAGTGGTTGTTCGGCAGCGCGCGCAGCGCCGAGAGGTCGACGCCCGGCTTTTCCTTCCCGATCCAGACGAAGTGCCAGTCCGGCCGGGCCTTCGCCGCCTGCTCCACAAAATCATATTCGATGCAGCTCTGCAGCGCGCCGACGAAGCCGAACAGCGGATGCGGAATGTCTTTCAGATCGTCCGGCACGGGCTGCGGCTTCGCCGCCTCGGCGAAGCGCTCAAAATTCGCGCCGTTCGGGATGAAGCGCGTCTTCGGCTGCGCCGTCCGCAGCCGCTCCGCCAGCGCCTCGGCGGTCGCGAACGTCATGTCCGTCTTTCCCGCCAGCTCCAGCTCCATCGCATCCACCTGCGCCGGGTCCATCAGCCCACCGTAGGCCGAGTGGCGATCCACACAGTCGTAAACGAGGGCGCTGTGCGGCACAAGGTCGACCAGGTCGACCGTCACCGGCGAATACACCCAGAGCACTGGGTTTTCAAACCCGTGCTCTTTCATTTTTTCGCGGATGAATTTTGCGTTCTTCTTCTGATTGATGCGGTTGATGAATCGTTTCTTATAGAAAAACGGCAGCACCGGCGGCAGCGAATAGACCGTGATATTCTCCTGCGGATGCACCGGCGGCTCCTTATATTTCGTCATCAGCGGCTTCGCGTGCTTGTCGCGCAGCGGGGCGATGATGGTCGCGGACGGGTCAAAATACAGAATTTCCGCGTCCGGGATGCGGCTCATGACCTGCTGCTTGCGGGTCGGGATCGGGTACCACGGCGACGTGGCCAGACAAACGATCTGTCTCATTCAGGCTTCCTCCATCAGCTTCCGGGCAATCTGCTCATTTTCTTCGGCGAGCGCGTGCAGGTGCGACACGTCATAGCGCTCCTGCGCGGCAAGGGCCGCGTCGATTTCGCCCTTCAAGCCCTCCGGCGTCAGCGTCTCAAACGCGGTGCAGTGCTTCTGCCCGATGTAGCGCATGAAGCCCGTGACCTTCGGGTCATACGACACCGCGACGAGCGGCGCGCCCACGCTCGACGCAAAGATCAGCGTATGCAGCCGCATCGACACGACGAGCCGCATCCGCTTCATCATGCCGATGATGAGCGTCTCGTCCTCCGGTGTCGGGAGCAGCACGCTCTCACGGCGCAGCGCCGCGCGCACCTCGCGCGTCACGCCGAGGTCGCGGTTCGGCTCCAGCGCAAAAAACACCGGCGTCAGACCATACTTTTCATGCACATACTCCGCGGCCTCGACGAAGCACTGCTTCTTCTGCGCGAACTCGTGCCACGGCCGCAGCACAAAGAGCGCATAGCCGCCCGCCGGGTCGAGCTTCTGACTGAGCAGGAAGCTGTCCACCGCGCCGTCCGTCCCCGGCTGGAGCAGCAGCGCCGGATCCGCCGTGATGTGGACGGCGGGCCGCGTCACACCCATGCTGCGCAGCTCCTCTGCGGACAGGTCTTCGCGGAGCGTGATGGCATCGACGCAGCGGTCGATGACCTTCGCCGCATGGCGGCGGTTGGACGCGGAATGGACCGGCCCGATGCCGCAGCCGTACATCAGGACTTTGTTGCCGCAGCGCTTGGCCAGCCGGATGCTCATCAGGTAATAGTGCAGGCTCCGCGTGCTCGTCTCGTCCTGAATGAGGCTCCCGCCGCCGGAGAGGAACAGCTTCGTCCTGCGCATGATGGGCAGGAACGCGAACGGGTCGAACGCATGGACAGAGCCGACATGATAGCGCAGCCGCGTCTGCTTCGGGTTATGCGAGAGGACGTAGATGGGCATATCCGGGTCGATGTGCCGCATCTGCGCGAGTATCGCCTTCAGGATCGCGTCGTCGCCCGCATTGCCCTTGCCGTATGCCCCGCAGATCAGGACGCCCCGGCGCTTTTCCTTCGCGCGGGCCGTGCGGCGCAGGATGGTCTGATAAATTTCGATCTGCTTGCCGACGGTCGCGTCGATGGAAAACTCGCGCGACGCCTTTTCATAGAGGTTCTCGCCGAGCTGCTCGCGCATCGCGCGGCTCTCGGCCAGACGGCCGATGCACGCGCCGAGGGCCTCGGCGTCCTGCGGATGGAACAGCAGCCCGGTCACGCCGTGCTCAATGATGTACGGAATCCCGCCGACATCCGAGGCGATCGTCGCGCAGTGCATCCGCGCGCCCTCGGTGATCGCGTAGGGGAACGTCTCAGAAAGAGAGGTCAGCGTGTTCACGTCCAGCGCATGGTAGAAGCTGTCCATGTCCGTCACCCACCCGGCAAACACATAGCTCCCCTTCGGGCAGAGCTCCGCGGCCAGCTTTTCGAGCATTTCGCGCTCCTCGCCGTCGCCCGCGATGAGCAGCCGGATGTTCGGGTGCTCCTTCGCCGCAAGGGCAAAGCCGCGGATCAGCGTCGCCACGTCCTTCACCGGGTTCAGCCGCGCCGCGATGCCGAACACGACATCGTCCGCCCCGGCCTCGAGGCCGACGCTTTTCAGATAGTCCTCCCGCCCCATCGCAGGCGTCCGCGGCGTAAAATCGACGCCGTTGTAGATGGAGAACATCGTCTGCGGGTCAAAGCCGCGTTCGATCAGCATCTGGCTCACCGCGTCGGACACGCCGATGTGATAGTCAAAGCAGCGCAGCGCGATCGTATTGATCGTGCCGAACGTCAGCCGGTGCAGCGGGCGGCCCAGATAGTCGAGCCGGTAGTCGCTGTGGACGGTCGTCACGATGGGCACATGGATCGTCCGCCGCAAGATCGCGCCGGTCATGTTCGCCCGCGCGCCGTGGCAGTGGACGACCTCAAAGCGCTCGTCCTCGATCATGCGCGCCAGCGCGCGGATGCTCGCGGCGACGCCGCAGTCCATCACGACGGTATCGATGCCGAGCTCCCGCGCCTCCTGCGCGAACGGCCCGTCCATAAAGCAGACCAGCCGCACCGTCTGCGTCTGGCCCAGGCCCTCCAGCAGCGACAGCACATGCGTCTTCGCGCCGCCCACATCGCCGCCGGAAATGAGATGCAGTATTTTCATATCTATAAACCCCAAAGAAATTTTTCTTGTAACCTGACCTATAATACGCTATATTATACTCGATTTGGTTTGTCAAATCAACGTCGCAATGCAATTTGGAGGTATTATCATGAAGATCATCGACGAAAAAGGTCGTCTGTTCGGAAAGCTCAATCTCATCGATCTGCTGGTCATCGTGCTGCTCATCGCCGCCGTCGCCGCCGTGGCGTGGAAGCTCGTGGGCAAAAAGGCCGCAGAGACCGTCGCCAACACGGGCCGCACCATCACCTATACCGTCACCGTTGAAGACGTGAACCGCGAAGCGGCAGAGTTCGCCTCGACGCAGATCGGCAAGTCCCTCGTCAACAATTCCAAGGTCGTCGACGCCGCCATCACCGACGCTGCCGTCACAGACCGCGCTGACAGCGCGCATGTCGACCTCGCCGTGACCATCGAAGGCCGCGGCCAGTTCACCGGCAACGTCTACAAAGTCGGCGCGCAGGAGGTGCGCGTCGGGTACGAATATATCGTCAAAACCAGCGAATTTGAGCTGACGGGCATCATCACCGCGATGACCGTTGCGGAGTGATGCCATGATCGCTTCCAGTTTGACCTGCCGTGTGCTGCGCGCCGTCTGGCTGTGGCTCGCGGCCCTCGGGCAGAGCAGCCGCGTCTTCGCGGCCATCGGACGCTGCTATCGCGCTTCCGGCACACACCGGACGCTTGCCCGCTGGCTCGGCGCAGAGCCGCGCGCGCTGCAAAGCTCCCGCTATACGCGCGCATTCACAAAAGAGAATGCGCACCTTGCCCGCAAAATAAAGCTCCGTGCTGCCATTAAGTCCTCCCTGCTCTACCACATCTACCGCGCGGTGCTTCGCTGCGGACAGGATAGCCGTATTCTCTCGTGGCTGTTCTCCGGCGGCGTGACCGGGATGATCCTGATCTGCATCGGCCTCTACGCGGGCGTGGACTATGTCCTGCGCGACGTGCTGGCCATTCCGGTGCTCGGCTCGATGTGGGACGAGGCGCTGCTGCTCTTTGCCGCGCTCTGGATCTGCGGGCAGCGCATCGAGGCGAGATCGCCCCTCGCCGCCCGCACCACGCCGATGGACTGCGGCATCCTGCTGTTCCTGACCGCCGGCTTCGTGCTCATGAACGTCAACGCGCCGTTCTTCTCCATCCAGGTGTCCGGCTTCCGCGCCTCGTGCCAGTATCTGCTCTGGTTCTTCATCGTCACGCGCATTCTCCGCGACGACCGGGACGTCATGCGCCTCTACGGTGCGCTTGTCGGCCTCGGCGTCTTGCTCGCACTGCACGGCATCTATCAGTATATCGTCGCCGTGCCCATCCCGGCCAGCTGGATGACCCATACCGAGACCGCCGTCCGTACCCGCGTCTATTCCATCTTCGGCAGCCCCAACATCATGGGCGACTTTATGGTCATGGTTGCGCCGATGTGCGCGGGCCTCGCCTACTGCGTCAAGGACACGAAATGGAAGATCGCGGCCTGGATCGGCACGATCCTGATGTGCTTTGCCTGCCTGTTCACGATGTCGCGCGCCTCGTGGGTCGCGATGGCGATCGCCGTTGTGATCTTCGTTCTGCTCGTCGACCGGCGGCTGCTCGCGCTGCTCGCCGTGGCGGGCGTTGGAGCCTGCTTCGTGCCGTTCGTGCGGACACGCATCGGCTTCCTCTTCACCGATGATTTCACCGCCGCCAACACCAGCGGTGGCCGCGCGGGCCGCAAGCTCAACGCGCTGAACCTGTTCTACGCGGGCAACCCATGGGTCGGCGTGGGCGAGGGGATGTTTGGCGGCGCCGTCGCCATGCAGAATCAGGTGCTCGACGGCATCGACTATTTCTACGTCGACAACTATTTCCTCAAGACCATGGTCGAGATGGGCTACTGCGGCCTCGCCGCGTTCTGCCTGATGCTGCTCGGCTTCCTCGGCGCGGCCTGCCGGGCCCTTTACCGGAAGGCTGCCGACTTCAAAGCCGGCCTCGACCGCCTCTTCCCGCTCTGTGCCGGCATGTTTGCCGGTCTCTGCGGCGTGATCGTCCACTGCTTCTTTGAAAACATCTTCGAAGAGCCGTATATGATGGCCTATTTCTGGTCGATCGCGGGCCTTCTGGCCTACATCGGCTTTCTGCGAAAGGAGGCGCGCGCATGACGCCCATACTTCTCACCTGGAACCTGCCCGCCAAAAAGGCGGCCAAGGCCCGGATGCTCGCGATGCGCTCCGGCGTCCGCATGGCCGCCGTCGAGACCTGGCAGTATCTCCAGCCCCTCGGCAGCTTCACGGGCGACTGCGGCAGCATGGATTCTCTCTACGATGGCGCAGGCTTTTCCGAGGAAATGCTCCTTTTCGCGCACTTCCCGGAGACGCTGCTCTCCCGCTTCCTGCAGGGCTGGAAGACCGCAGGGCTCCCGCCCGTGGCGCTCAAGGCCGTCTTAACCGACACGAACCGTGACTGGAACTCGCTCGAGCTGCATGAGCAGCTTGTGGCCGAGCGCGATTCCATCCGCCGCGGCCTCCGGCCCGAAGGGCACGACGCGCCGTAAGGAACCCACAGCGCGCAAGGATTTTGTCGAAATTGTCAAAATCTGCACTTGACTTTTGTAGAAACCGTGCTACAATAAACGCAAATTAAACAACTACCCCTTGGATGGTTCTCAGAACGCTTGCGGACTGGGGGCCGGAGGAGTCTCTGGAGAACTCATTGAATTGGGTGCCGAAGGTGCAAGGCGAAAGCCGAATCTCTCAGGCAAACGGACAGAGTACGAAGCGCAGCATATTCGCGTGGAATACAATGAGCAAACCGGAGACGGTTTGCTCATTTTTTCATGCGGAAAGGAACACACGTCATGGCGAACATTCTGGAAAACTCAATGGACTATCTTGCACAGTTTGACCCCGAGATCGCATCGCAGATGCAGTCGGAATACCACCGGCAGCAGAGCAACATCGAGCTGATCGCGTCGGAGAACATCGCCTCCCCGGCGGTCATCGCGGCAATGGGCAGCGTGCTGACCAACAAATATGCCGAGGGCTACCCCGGCAAACGCTACTATGGCGGCTGCGAAGTTGTCGACGTGATCGAGCAGATCGCCATCGACCGGGCCAAGCAGCTTTTCGGCGCGGAATATGCCAATGTGCAGCCGCACTCCGGCGCGCAGGCCAACCTTGCGGCCTATATGGCCGTGCTCCAGCCGGGCGACACCATCGTCGGCATGGATCTGGCCAACGGCGGCCACCTGACGCACGGCGCCAAGGTCAACCTGTCCGGCAAGATCTACAACAGCTTCTCCTACGGCGTCAACCCTGAGACCGGCCGCATCGATTTCAACGAGGTCGAGGACGTGATCCGCGCCCATCAGCCGAAGCTCGTCGTCGCGGGCGCGTCGGCCTATCCGCGCGCCATCGATTTCAAGACGTTCGCCGACATCGCGCACCGCTATGGCGCGCTCCTGATGGTCGATATGGCGCACATCGCCGGTCTCGTCGCGGGCGGCGAACATCAGAGCCCCGTTCCCTACGCCGACATCGTCACCACCACCACGCATAAGACACTCCGCGGCCCGCGCGGCGGCATGATCCTCGCGCGCGAGGAATTCGCCAAGAAGATCAACAGCGCCGTCTTCCCCGGCATGCAGGGCGGCCCGCTCATGCACGTCATCGCCGCCAAGGCGATCTGCCTCAAGGAGGCCATGGCTCCCGAATTCAAGATCTACGCGCAGAACGTCCGCAAAAATGCCGCCGCACTGGCCGAGGCGCTTGTTGCAAACGGCTTCGACCTCGTCTCCGGCGGCACGGACAACCACCTCATGCTCGTCGATCTGCGCAGCCGCGGCATCACGGGCAAAGAGCTGCAGGATAAGCTCGATGAGGTCCATATCACGATCAACAAGAATGCCATCCCGAACGACCCGCAGAAGCCCAGCCTGACCAGCGGTGTCCGCATTGGCACGCCCGCCGCCACGACCCGCGGCTTCACCGTGGCGGACATGCCCATCATCGCCGACTGCATCCGCCTGATCGCCGACGATTTCGACGCGAACCGCCTGAAGGTCGAAGAGGCCGTCGCGGCCTTGACAGCCAAGCATCCCATGTATTAAGATTAGCACACCCTTCGGCGCGTCACCGCTGGTGGCGCGCCGTTTTCAGCGGCCCTGCGGGCGGGCATTGCCCGCTCCTACATACTTTTTTGCCCATCCCCACAAATTTCCCACGGAGGGCTTCCCATGAACAGTCCCAAAACCGCAAAGCTCGCCTTTTTGTCGGCGATCCTGATCTATGGCACACTCGGCGTGTTCGTCCGCTATGCCGCGCAGCCCTCGGCGCTTGTGGCCCTCGCGCGCAGCAGCATCGGCACACTCTTTCTGCTCCTTCTGCTCGCCGTCAAGCGGCAGAAGATCGACTTCGCCGCCATCCGGCGCAACTGGCGTCCGCTGCTGATCGCGGGCGTCCTGCTGGGGCTCAACTGGGTGACGCTGTTCGAGGCGTACCGCTATACGACTGTCGCCGTCGCGACGCTCTGCACCTACCTCAACCCGATCATCATCGTCTTCGGTGCAGCGATTTTGATGCACGAACAGCTCACCGCGCGAAAACTGCTCTGCATTGCCGTGGCGCTCATCGGCATGGTATTCGTCTCCGGTGTGGCCGACAGCGGCCTGCCCACAGCGGGCGAAGCGAACGGCATCCTGCTCGGCCTGCTGACGGCCGTGCTCTACGGCTGCATCGTTCTCAGCAACAAGCAGCTCCGCGACATCTCCGCCTACGACCGCACGCTCGTGCAGCTGTTCATCACGACGCTTGTCCTCATCCCCTACTGCATCCTGCACGGCGACTTCGTCGGCCTCCAGATCACGGGCGGACAGCTCGCCCTGCTGCTGATCCTCGGCGTCGTCCACACCGGTGTCGCCTACAGCCTCTATTTTGGCTCGATGGCCTATCTCCCGGCGCAGACGCTTGCGATCCTGAGCTATCTTGACCCCGTCACCGCCGTCCTGCTCTCCGCGCTCGTCCTGCATGAGCCGCTCAGCGGCTTTGAAATTCTCGGTGCGGTCTGCATTCTCGGCGCGGCGGTGGTCAGCGAGCTGCCGGGCCGCGTGAAAAAGATGTAAACTTTTTAAGAACCCGCATTTGCCTCTTCCCTTTCTTCAAAATCTCTGTATAATATTAAGAGATTTTTAAGATTTGGGCTGTGCCGCGTTTTGCCGCACAGCCTTAGAAAGCTGGGTCAGATTTGTTCTATGTGCTGCTTGCCGCGAGCCTCCTTGGGGCCGCGGGGATTCAATACGCGATCAACGGCTTTTCGGCGCTCGCCTGCCTGTGGCAGTTCCCGCTGCTGACGGCAGGGATGATGGTCGGGCTGGTGCTGCTGTTTCTGCTGGTGCTCTTCGTGTCGACGCTGTTTGTCGACCCGAAGAAGATGTTGGAAAAGCCGAGCGCGTATTTCCGCTTCATGCTCAACCAGTTTTGCCGTCTGGCGCTGTTCCTCGGCGGCGTGCGCGTCCATGTGACAGGGCTGGAGCAGGTGCCGCGCAAGAGCCGCTTCATGCTGATCTCCAACCACGCCTTCGCCTTTGATCCGCTCATCTATTACTATGCCATGCCGTGGGCGGATCTGGCGTTCCTCGCAAAAAAAGAGAGCTTTTCCATCTTCGTTGTCGCGCAGATCATGCGCGAGGTGCTCTGCCTCCCGCTCGACCGGGAAAACGACCGTGAAGCGCTCAAGGCCATCCTCAAGGCCATCCAGTTCCTGAAGGAGGACAAATGCTCTATCGTCGTCTTCCCCGAGGGCGGCACGAACCGCACCGAGGAGGATCTGCTCCCCTTCCGCAACGGCGCGTTTAAGGTCGCACAGAAGGCGCAGGTGCCGATTGTGATCTGTGCGCTGGTCAACTCCAAGGCCATCCTGAAAAACATGTTCCGCCGGCACACCGACGTCTATCTCGACGTCCTTGCGGTCATCCCGCCCGAAGAGCTGGCGGGCCTCAAGACCGTCGACATCGGCAACCGGGCGCACGGCATCCTGCTCGAAGGTCTGCGCAAGCGAAAGGCCGCCCTGGCTGCGCAATAAAAAAATTCGGAAACCCTCAGGTTTCCGAATTTTTATTGTTCGAAGCCGGCTCCGAAACGAGCCCCCATACCAGGCGGAAAAACTTGCCGTTGAAGTAGCAGAGCCAGATACCGAGCCACGCAATGCCGAGCGTGATGGCCGTCGCGGCGGTCACGTCGGTCAGGAAGTGCGCGCCCATCATCAGCCGCGAGAAGGCGACCACCGCCGTCCACACCGCGCCGACGATCAGGCAGAGCCGCTCCTTGCCGCGCAGCCGCTTGCAGACGGTCGGCAGCAGGATGGCCAGCATTGCACAGGCCGCGCAGCCCGTGTGCCCCGACGGGAACGAGCGGAACTCGTCCGACGCGACGCCCTCGGCGATCAGCTTGGCCTTCAAACTCCCGCCGAGCTTCCACCACGGCTGGAAATAGCTCTCGTTCCCCGTGGAGAGGAGCAGGCGCATCCGCGGCCGCCCCCAGGGGATCTTGATGACGTTGATGACGATCATCATGCCGATGGAGATGAACGCCAGCACGAGGATGAAACGCAAGATCGTCTTCGTCTGGCAGCCCTCGGTGCCGAGCAGCAGCAAAAAACCCGCCAGCGCCGCGGCGAATACCGTCACCAGCGCCGCGACCCACAGCGGCATCGCCGGCACATTGTCCGTCGCCTCATGGATGGACAGGACGATCCCGCCGGCCACCAGCACGGCGGACGCCGCGATGAACAGCACGTTCCAGCTTTTGCGCAGCCGCTTCCGGTTGAACAGCAGCAAAATGCCCGCGCTCGTCATCGCGAGGAAGGCCGGCAGCTCGCCGAACGCGGCGAAAAACTGCCCAAAGCTGCTCTCCCGGCCGGGATAGAGGACTTTGGAGATCGGCAGATCCCATACGGAACCCACGATCATCAAAAGCAGCAGCACCGCGCCGATCCCGCGGCCGCTGCGGAGATAGGTCTGTTTTAATTTTTTCATGGAATTGCTCCTGATTTCGACATTTTTGCGTGCTTGGACAGTATAGCACACGCCGCGCCGAAAGGCAATTTGGCAATTTACATAAAACCATAAATAATTATGAAGACGCATCGCACAAAGATGCGGTGCCGCCTCAAAACGGAACTGGAGGTTTTGCAATGAAGCAGGTCTCGCTGGACTATACCGAGGGCTTTTCCTGCCTCGCGGGCCGCTGCCCGGACACGTGCTGCAAGGATTGGGAGATCATTTTGGACGCGGATGCGGTCGCGCG
Source organism: uncultured bacterium (assembly GCA_905214155.1). Classification (GTDB taxonomy): domain Bacteria; phylum Bacillota; class Clostridia; order Oscillospirales; family Oscillospiraceae; genus CAG-170. Next base: position 20,234 of record CAJMLC010000008.1, read on the forward strand.
CTATCAGGCCATGCCCGGCCCGCTCGGCGAGCAGGTGCGCGCGGCGATGACGCAGACGGACGAGGGCGAGACGATGTGGCGGCTCACAAACGGGCACTGCGCGCTGCTGCGCGAAGACGGCCTCTGCCCCATCCAGTGCGCCTACGACGAAGCAGCGCTCTGCCGCACCTGCCGGACCCACCCGCGCTTTTACGAGGAATACGGCGCCACCCGCGAGCTGACGCTCGCGCTCTCCTGTCCCGCTGCGGCCCGTTCACTGCTCGCGCACGAAGCCCCGCTGCGCCTCGTGGAGACGCAGACAGATGAACCGGTCACGCCGAACGATCTCGCCCCAGAGCTCTACTTTTCGCTGCTCCACGTCCGCCGCGCGCTGTTCGCGCTGGCGCAGGACCGGACGCTCGCACTTTCCGAGCGGATGGGCCTCATTCTGCACCTCGCCGAGCGCGCACAGCCGCTTCTCGACGCGGAAAAATACGCCCGCATCGACACCCTCTGCACCGACCCGCGCCCCGCGCGGGCCCTCGCGCTGGTACGGCGGCGGCTGCGGACAGACGGTGCGTTTTTCCCGTGCTGGATGGTGCTGCGCAACATGGAGCACCTGACGGCGGAGTTCCCGCGCCTGCTCGACCGCGTGAACCATGCGGAGCCGCCGGATGACTTCGACGCGCGCTTCCCCACGCAGGCCGAAAATCTGCTCATCTATTTCCTGTTCCGCTACGTGCTGAAGGCCGTGAACGACGACCAGCTCCTGCCGCGCGTGGAGAGCTGCCTGTTCCACGTCGCCGCGCTGCGCTATCTCTGCGGCGCGGCGGACGCGCGGACGCTGAAAGCTTTGCAGCCCATCGTCAGCCTCTACTGCAAGGAGGTAGAACACTCGGAGGAAAATCTGCGGCTCTTGCAGCGTGTTTTTGAACATGGAACGATCTCCGCCCGCTATCTCTACACCGTTCTCCGCCCATAGGGCAGAACGCACAAAAAGCATCGCGGTTCTTTGTGCAAAAACATTGCATCTTCCCCTTGCATTTTTCGAGAAATCTGATAAAATGTAGCGTGCGACGTATTTTAGGTCGCACGCTACATTTTTAATCTGAGGGATGCACCATGGAAGAAAATCTATTTCTGTTCCGGCGGTTCCGGCTGCTCGATCAGGCGGGCAAACAGCGCGTCGACCAGCAGTTTCAGGAGATGGAGCTGACGGCGATGCAGTCCTACGTCCTGCGCTACCTGCACGACCGCGCGGGCGAGGTCGTCTACCCGAAGGACATCGAGCAGCGGTTCCACCTGACGCACCCGACGGTGTCCGGTCTGCTCGCCCGGCTGGAGGTGAAGGGCTTCATCGTCTGCGCGCCCGACCCGGACGACCGCCGCTGCAAGCGCGTGACGGCCACAGAAAAGGCCGAACAATGCCACCTTCGCATCCGCGACACGTTCCACGCGCTCGAACAGGAGACCCTGCAAAACTTCAGCCCCGAGGATGTGCAGACGCTGCTGCGCCTGCTCGACCGGGCGATTGAAAATCTATCCGAAACCAAGGAGGAAGCATGACCATGATCAAACGATTGGCCGCCTCGATCCGCGAATACAAGCGCGACACGATCCTGACGCCGCTTTTGATGATCGGCGAGGTGGTGTGCGAGTGCGTCATCCCGCTCTACACGGCGCAGCTCGTCAACAGCATCCAGGCCGGATGCACGCGCGACGTCATCTTTTATTATGGACTCCGGCTGCTGGGGCTGGCGCTCCTGTCGCTGTGCTTCGGCATGGCGGCGGGCTGGTTCTGCGCCGCAGCCTCGACCGGCTTTGCTAAAAACCTGCGGCACGACCTGTTCTACCGCGTGCAGAACTTCTCGTTCGCCAACATCGACCAGTTCTCCACGTCCTCGCTCGTCACGCGCCTGACGACCGACGTGTCGAACGTGCAGATGGCCTTTATGATGATCATCCGCACGGCGGTGCGTGCGCCGCTGATGCTGATCTTCTCGGTCATCATGTCCATCAAGGTCGGCAAGGAGCTGGCGTTCGTGTTCGCGGCGGCCATCCCGCTGCTCAGCTTCGGCCTGCTTCTGATGGCAAAGTTTGCGATGCCGCTGTTCAAGGCCGTGTTCAAAAAATACGACCGCCTGAACAACTCTGTGCAGGAGAACGTACAGGCCATGCGCGTGGTAAAGAGCTTCGTACGCGAAGACTATGAGACAGAAAAATTCACCGCCGCCTCCGACGATGTCCGAAAAGACTTCCTGAAGGCCGAAAAGATTCTCGCCACGAACACGCCGCTGATGCAGTTCTGCGTCTACATGTCGCGCATCCTGATCTGCTATTTCGCAGCGAAGCTGATCGTGCAGTCCGGCGGCACCTATCTCAACGTCGGCAGCCTGACCAGCATGATGACGTATACGATCTCCATCCTGATGAGCCTCATGATGCTCTCGATGATCTTCGTGATGGTGACGATGGCCTCGGCCTCGGCCAAGCGTATCGCGGAGGTTCTGGACACCGAGACCGACCTCAAGAATCCCGCCTCCCCGCTCCGCGAGGTCCCGAACGGCGCGGTCGATTTCGACCATGTGAGCTTCAAATATTCTGCCAAGGCCGAGCGCAATGCCCTCGACGACATCGATCTCCACATTCCCTCGGGCGCGACCGTCGGCATCCTCGGCAGCACCGGCTCGTCGAAGACGAGCCTCATCCAGCTCATCTCCCGCCTCTACGACGCGACCGAAGGCAGCGTCCGCGTGGGCGGCCATGACGTGCGCGAATACGACCTCGAGGCGCTGCGGAATCAGGTGGCCGTGGTGCTGCAGAAGAACGTGCTCTTCTCCGGCACGATCAAAGAAAATCTCCGCTGGGGCGATCCGGACGCGACCGACGAGGATCTCGTCCGCGTCTGCCGCCTCGCACAGGCGGACGACTTCGTCCGGGCCTTCCCGGACGGGTATGACACCTATATTGAACAGGGCGGCACAAACGTCTCCGGCGGACAGAAGCAGCGGCTGTGCATCGCGCGGGCGCTGCTGAAAAAGCCGAAGGTGCTGATCCTGGACGATTCGACGTCCGCCGTCGATACGAAGACGGACTCCCTCATCCGGCAGGCCTTCGCCAGCGAGATCCCCGAGACGACGAAGATCATCATCGCGCAGCGTATCGCGTCCGTGCAGGATGCGGACCTGATCGTCGTCCTGGACAACGGCCGCATCAACGGCCTCGGCACGCACAAGGCGCTGCTGCAAACGAACCAGATCTACCGCGAGGTCTATGAATCCCAGACGAGAGGAGGCGCAGACGATGGCGAATAACAGAATGCCCCGCAAGGGCGGCCCGCGCGGCTTCGCCGGCGGACAGAAGGTCGACGGCAAGGCGTTCGCGCGCCTGATGCGGATGCTCTTCCACGACTATCCCGGCAAGCTGACGGCAGTTGTGATCTGCATCACGCTGAACGCCGTCATCGGCATCACGCCGACGATCTTCGTCAAGACCATCACGAGCTACATTGAGACCGGCCTGACCACCGGCTGGGACGCGATCCTGCCGAAGATGATCCAGTCGGTCATCCTGATGGTCGCGCTCTACACGATCAGCATCGCCTGCGCCGCGACCTATACGCAGCTGATGGCGCACGTGACGCAGGGCTTCCTGCACAACATCCGCACGCGCATGTTCTCCCGGATGCAGACGCTCCCCATCCGCTACTTTGACCAGAACACGCGCGGCGACATCATGAGCTACTATACCAACGACACCGACACGCTCCGCCAGCTCATCTCGCAGAGCCTGCCGCAGCTGTTCTCGTCCGGCCTCATGTGCATCGGCCTGATCTTCATCATGCTCTACTATTCGATGCCGCTGATGCTGATCGTCGTGCTTGGCATTTTCGCGATGACGCGCGTGACGAAGTCCATCGGCGGCAAATCCGCGACGTTCTTCGTCCGGCAGCAGAAATCCCTCGCCAAGGCCGAGGGCTATATTGAAGAGATGATGAACGGCCAGAAGGTCGTGCAGGTCTTCTGCCATGAGCAGGCCGCCGAGGCTGATTTTGACAAGCTCAACGACCAGCTCTTCCAGGACGCGCGCAACGCGAACCGCTTTGCGAACATCTTCATGCCCATCATGAACAACATCGGCAACATCCTCTATACGCTGACGGCCTTCGTCGGCGGTCTGCTGGTCTGCTCGGGCGGCTCCGTGCCGAACGTCTCGTTTGAAAACCTGCTCCACACCGGCTCGATGCTCGGCGTGCTCTCCATCCCGGTCATCGCGTCGTTCCTTGGCATGACGAAGCAGTTCACGGGCAATATCTCCCGCGTCTCCGATCAGATCAACTCCGTCGTCATGGCCATCGCCGGCGCGGGCCGCATCTTCGAGCTGCTCGACGAACAGCCGGAGACCGACGACGGCGACGTCACGCTCGTCCGCTGCCGCAAGAACGCGGACGGCAGCCTGACCGAGTGCGCCGAGCGCACCGGCACGTGGGCCTGGAAATATCCGCCCATTGACGGCCAGACCACGCTCGTGGAGCTGCGCGGCGACGTCCGTTTCTACGGCGTCGACTTCGGCTACGTCCCGGACAAAACCGTCCTGCACGACATCTCGCTTTACGCCGAACCCGGCCAGAAGCTCGCCTTCGTCGGCGCGACCGGCGCGGGCAAAACGACGATTACAAACCTCATCAACCGCTTCTACGACATCGCCGACGGCAAGATCAAATACGACGGCGTCAACATCAACCGCATCAAAAAAGCCGATCTCCGTCATTCGCTCGGCATCGTCCTGCAGGACGTCAACCTCTTCACCGGCACGGTCATGGACAACATCCGCTACGGCAAGCTCGACGCCACGGACGACGACTGCATCCGCGCCGCGAAGCTGGCCAACGCGCACGATTTCATCACGCGCCTGCCCGAGGGCTACCACACGATGCTGACTTCCAACGGCGCGAACCTCTCGCAGGGCCAGCGGCAGCTGCTCTCCATCGCGCGCGCGGCCGTCGCCGATCCCCCGGTCATGATTCTCGACGAGGCGACCAGCTCCATCGACACGCGCACCGAATCGCTCGTGCAGCGCGGCATGGACGCGCTGATGAAAGGGCGGACGGTCTTCGTCATCGCGCACCGCCTGTCCACCGTCCGCAACAGCGACGCGATCATGGTCCTCGACCACGGACGCATCATCGAGCGCGGCACGCACGACGGCCTCATTACCCAGCACGGCACCTATTACCAGCTCTATACCGGCGCCTTCGAGCTCGAATGACCCCATAGAAAGGCCCCCTCTACCAAGAGGGGGCTGTCGCCGAAGGCGACTGGGGGAGCTTCCCCGCCGCAGCGGACAAAGCCTCCCCTGTGTAAGGGGAGGTGGCAAAAATCGAAGATTTTTGACGGAGGGGTTGTCCCCCGCTCCCTTTCCCCCGCATTTTTTGCGTAGAAAAGCAAAAAATCGATTGACAACAACATCCAGATGTGGTAAAATACAGGTGGTAATAAAGAGGGCCATGGCCCTCTTTTCCATGCACGTGCATGGAGCAAATTCATACATAATGGAGGAATCAGTCATGAAAAAACGGCTTTTGGCGTGTCTTCTGACATTGGTGATGCTGCTGGCCCTGCTGCCCGCCACGGCCCTGGCGGCTGACCCGACGACCAGCGGTTCTTGCGGTGAACACCTCACATGGA
>CAJMLC010000009.1 GCA_905214155.1 uncultured bacterium
CGGCGCCGTGTATGGCAAAAGTGCAGCTATCTGAACCGGGGCGGCTGCCCGCCGCCCCGGCGCAAATCATGAATTACTTCAGAACCTCAAGTGCGGTCTTGTAGATGCCGTTGGGGTCCATGCCGAGGGCCGGATAGATCTCTTCCGGATAGCCGAACTCGATGAACTTGTCGGGCACGCCGATCTTCTTCAGCTTGGCGAACACGCCCGCCTCGAGCAGGGTGTCGGCCACGATGCTGCCCAGACCGCCGAGAATGTTGTGATCCTCCACGGTGATGATGTTGCCGCTCAGCTTGGCCGCGTGGACAACGGCGTCCTTGTCGATGGGCTTGATGGTGTGCATGTCGATGACGCCGACGCTGTAGCCCTTCTCTTCGAGCTGACGGGCCGCCTGGACGCAGTTGTAGACGCCCATGCCGGTGGCGATGAAGTTCAGGTCGGTGCCTTCCTGGATGACGATGGCCTTGCCGATCTCGTAGTCGTAGTCATGATCCGCGGCGTAGACCAGCGGCTCTTCACCACGCGGGATGCGGATGTAGATGGGCTTCGGATAGTTCAGGGACTTGCGGAGCAGCTTCTTGCACTGCTCGGCGTCGCACGGGGCCACCATGGTCATGTTCGGCAGGGAGTTCATCACGCCGAACTCGATGATGGTGTTGTGCGTGGGGCCATAGCCCGAGGACAGACCGGCGTGGGTGCCGATCAGACGGACGGGATAGTCGTTGTACGCGACGTCATTGTGGATCTGGTCCAGAGCACGGACGCAGAGGAACGGGCCGAAGGTCTGCACGTAGGGCAGGAAGCCTTCCTTGGCCAGACCGGCCGCGATCGTGACCATGTTCATTTCCTGAATGCCGACGTCGAGGATACGGTCCGGATAACGGAGCTGCGCCTGCTGGACGCGGCCGCCGCGGCCGGTGCCGTCCGCGTTGACATAGCATACTCTGGGATCGTCCTCGATCATTTCCAGAATTTCGTTCGTAACGGTGCCCTTGGCCTCCATCACGGGGCCCATATCACCGCAGCAAAATGTAAATCCACCCATTGTTACACCTCCGCCAGTTTTTTCGCAGTATATTCCTTGATGTCCTTTTCGGCCTCAGCCAGCTTGTCATCATCGAAGCCGCCGATGTGCCATGCGCACGGACGCTCCATCATGAAGCCGACGCCCTGACCCTTCGTGGTGCTGCAGATGATCGCGTTGGGCTTGCCGTTCAGTGTGACCTCGGGCAGCGCGGCGAGCGTCTTGTCGATTTCCTTCATGTCGGTGCCGTCGATGACGGTCGCGTTCCAGCCGAACGCGCGGAAGCAGTCCGCCATGCCCTCGGGGCCGCCCTTTTCGCCCCAACGCTCGTTCTGGTTCGTCTCATACGCCGCAGAAGCGTGGTTGAAGTCGACGACCGCAACGATGTTGTCGAGGTTGTGGGACGCGGCGTACAGGATAGCTTCCCAGTTGGAGCCTTCCTCCATCTCGCCGTCGCCCAGCAGCGTCCAGATGCGGGACTTGATGCCCCGGCCGCGGTTCGCGTGGCCGATGCCGCAGCACCAGGACAGGCCGTGGCCCAGAGAGCCGGTGGAGACCTCGATGCCCTTCACGCGCTTGTGGTTCGGATGCGCGCCGAACGGATGGCCGATGGTGTTGTACGTGTCGAGCAGCAGATCCCAGTCATACATGCCCATGTCGCAGAAGATCGTGAACAGCAGGATGCCGTTGTGGCCCTTGCTGAGGATGAAGCGGTCGCGGTTGGGATCGTCGAGATTTTCGGGATCAAACCCCATGTATTTGTAGTAGATCGCGGTGGTCACGTCGGTCGCGGACATCGGGCCGCCGATGTGGACGTTGCCGATGCGGCGGGTCGCCAGAGCGAGCTTCTCACGGATCTCGCCGGCCTTTTCGACCAGATCCCGCACATTTTCAATGTAAACTTTGGCCATGTTTTGAAAGCCGTCCTTTCTGTTGTGTTTAATAGATTGAATATCCGCCGTCAACGGGGATATTGATGCCGGTCACGTAGGAAGAGGCATCGCTCGCGAGGAAGAGCAGCACGCCCTGCAGCTCGTCGGTGGTGCCGAAGCGCTTGATGGGAACGACCTCGAGGCACATGTCGTGTCCGGTCTTGTCCATCACGCCTTCATGGATGCCGGACCAGATGTAGCCCGGGGAGATGGTGTTCACGCGGATGCCGTAGGGTGCAAGACCCGCCGCCATATAGCGCGCCATCTGGGAGATACCGGCCTTCGCGGTGCCATAGGTGCAGACCGGGGACGGGCCGCCGCCGATGAAGTTCGCGTTGTAGCCGGACAGCGAGGAGGTCATGATGATCGAGCCGCCGTGGTTGTGCTTGCGCATGATGTGCTGTGCGACCTGCGCGGTCAGGAATGCGCCGTTCAGGTCGATGTCGATGACCTTTTTCCACGTCTCATACGGGACGTCGACGTCGTCGCCCGGCAGGCAGACGCCCGCGTTGATGTGCGCGATGTCCACAGTGCCGAGCTCGCGGACCAGATCCTCCTCCAGCTTGTCGACCTGCGCCTTGTCGGACACGTCGCAGTACAGCGGGATGATCTTCACGCCGTAGCGCTCGGACATCTCTTTGCACAGCGGCTCCAGTCTCTCTTTGGAAGCGGGGATGTCGACCAGCGCGACGTCCGCACCGGCTTCCGCCCACGCCGCCGCGACGTTCCGGCCGATGCCGCCGCCGCCGCCCGTAACGAAGCCCTTCTTGCCCTTCAGCGAGAACTTGTCCATCAGCCGGTAGGACGGGTCCTTCCAGCGATCCTTCGGATAAATGTCATAGAATTCTGCCATGTTTACAGGTTCCTCCTTCGTCGTTTTGCTATTACTTTTTCGAAATAACGCGCTGATGAATGGGATCACTTGCAATCGATAAATTTGCACTTATTGCACAAAATATCTGGGACTTGATGTCTGTATTTGCAGTCTATCACCAATATCAGCCCTTGACAAATACGGATATTCTATCTGAAACATATAGCTAAAAGGCATGGTTTCACATATTGACAAAATTCACTTGGTCAGATATAGTGAACTTGAACAAAAAACGGCGCGCAGAAAGGGGAACGGCAGCCCATGAAAATGAAACAACTGGAATATTTAATTAAAATTGCCGAATGCGGCTCCATCTCAAAGGCCGCGCAGGAGCTCTACATCAGCCAGCCGAGCCTGACGAAGGCCATCAGCGGCCTGGAGGAGGAGTTCCATTTGCAGCTCCTGCTGCGCAAGCCGCGCGGCGTGGAGCTGACGATCGAGGGCAAGAGCTTCCTGCACTATGCGCGCAGCGTCGTCACGGCGGCAAATGCCCTCGAGAGCAACTTTTCCGGTCAGGGCGGCGCGGGCCGCTCGCGCTTGTTCATCGCCTCGCAGCAGCTCGACTTTGTCCATCCGCTCATCCTGAAGACCTATCTGCAAAATCAGGACCGCAGCCTGCATTATAACCTCGTGGAGACCGACCGCAACGATGTGACGCGCATGGTGCTCGACGGCAAGGCGGACATCGGCCTCTTCGTCCGCAGCGGCGCCGACGCGAAGAGCTACCTCTGGAACACCGAATCGAAGCGCCTGAGCCTCCATTCGCTCGACAAGGCGGGCGTCTATGTCTGCCTCGGGCCCTATTCGCCCTATTACCACCGGCGGAGCCTGCACTTTGACGAGGTGGAAAAATGCCCGCAGGTCGTGCTCGACATGGAGGAGGCCGCCACGCAGGACCTCTTCGTCGACAACAAGGACAACCATTTCAACATGGACAAGGCCATCTTCTTCAACTCCGTCACGGCCTGCGAAATGTTCCTGCTCGAGAGCGAGGCCGTGCTCTATGTCGCGAAATGGGCCATCGGCTGCTTCCGCGACGCGCGCATCCGCGTCCTGCCCGTGCTCGAGGCCAGCGAGGAGGAGTCCGAGCTGGTCTGGATCAAGCGCCGCGGCGACCCTCTCACGCCGACAGAAATGCAGTTCCTGCAGCATCTCTATCAATATTTCGGCAAGGACGACCCCAAGGAGATCCTGGAAGAATAAAAGAATCCCGGACGCTTCTTTCGAAACGTCCGGGAAATATTTTGTATGGTGCTGCCTTGGATCAGACCATCCGGCAGGATTCGCAGTCCTCCTGCTTCGGGAACTTCGACTTGTCGTAGGGGATGTTGTTGCGCTCGTAATAGTCCTGCACGGCGGACTTGACGGCCTCCTCGGCCAGCACGGAGCAGTGCAGCTTGTGCGCGGGCAGACCGCCCAGCGCGTCCACGACCTCCTTGTTCGTCAGGGCCAGCGCCTCTTCGACGGTCTTGCCCTTGATCATCTCGGTTGCGATGGAGGACGAGGCAATCGCGCTGCCGCAGCCAAACGTCTCAAACTTGACGTCCTCGATGCGGTCGTCCTCGATCTTGAGGTACATCTTCATGATGTCGCCGCACTTCGCGTTGCCGACCTCGCCAACGCCGTTCGCGTCCGGGAGTTCGCCCACATTGCGGGGATTGCGGAAATGATCCATGACGGTTTCGGTATATAAAGCCATAATTCAGCACTCCTTTCGATGTTACGCCAGCACAAAGCTGCGCTTGCCGCTTATAAGATCCTGCCACACCGGGGACATGCCGCGCAGATATTCCACGACCTCGGGGATGGCCTGCAGCATATAGTCCACTTCTTCCTCGGTGTTCCACTCGCTGAGGCTCAGGCGCAGCGAGCCGTGCGCGACCTCATGCGGCCGCCCGATGGCGAGCAGCACGTGGCTCGGGTCGAGCGAGCCGGAGGTGCAGGCGCTGCCGGAGCTGGCGCAGATGCCCTTGTCGTCGAGCAGCAGCAACAGGCTCTCGCCCTCGATGCCCTCGAAGCAGAAGTTCACATTGCCGGGCAGCCGGTTCACAGGATCGCCGTTGAGGATGCTGTGCGGGATCTTGGCGAGGCCCGCGATCAGCTTGTCCCGCAGGGCGGAGACCTTTGCAGCATTTTCATCGATGTGATCGCACATGTCCTTCAGCGCCGCGGCCATGCCGACGATGCCGGGGATATTTTCGGTGCCTGCGCGCTTGCCGCGCTCCTGTGCGCCGCCCTCAATGATGTTCGTGAGAATGATGCCCTTGCGCGCATAGAGCACGCCAACGCCCTTCGGCCCGTGGAACTTGTGGCCGGAGAGGGAGAGCATGTCGATGTTCTGCTCCTGCACGTTGATGTGCAGATGGCCCGCGGCCTGCACGGCGTCGGTATGGAAGAGGACGCCCGCTTCGCGGCAAGCCGCGCCGATCTCTGCGATCGGCAGGATCGAGCCGATCTCGTTGTTGGCGTACATGATGGTCACGAGGCAGGTGTCCGGGCGGATGGCCGCCTTGACCTGCTCCGCCGTGACGGTGCCGATCTCGCCGACCGGCAGCAGCTCGACCTCAAAGCCCTCTTTTTCGAGCTTTTTCAGCGTGTGCAGCACAGCATGGTGCTCAAACGCGGTGGAAATGATGTGCTTTTTGCCCTTCTTCGCGCCGAGCCGCGCGGCGGAGACGATGGCCTGATTGTCGGCCTCGCTGCCGCCGGAGGTGAAGTAAATTTCGCGCGCCTGACAGCCGAGACAGGCTGCGACGGTCTCACGTGCCGCCTGAAGCGTCTCCGCGGCCTTCTGACCGACGGAATGCAGGCTCGAGGGATTGCCGTAGACGTCCGTCAGACACGGCAGCATCGCGTCGAGCGCGACCTGGCTGGGCTTCGTCGTGGCGGCGTTGTCCGCATATACAAACATGGAATGACCTCCTTGGGATACGGGCGGCGCCGCGCCTGGCCGCAGCCGCCTAAAACATAGTTTTTTTATGGGTTTATCATAGCACAAAAACCTACTTTGTCAATAGGTTTATGGAAACAACATAAAATATTTACTTTTTCACGCTCGGGCAGCCGCCGATCTCGGCGCCGCCGTCGAGCAGACTCGTCAGCGTGACCTCGTCGAGATAGCCGCAGATCAGGGATTCGAGCTTTTCCCAGACCGGCAGCGTCCGGCACGATCCCGCCTTCGGGCAGGGCGTGGCTCCGGCCTCCAGACAGGATACCGGCGCGAGCGAACCCTCGGCCAGCCGCAAGATCTCGCCGACAGAATACGCGCACGGCTTCCGCGCCAGACGGTATCCGCCGCCCTTGCCGCGCTGCCCTTCGACGAGCCCGGCCTTCGCCAGCGTGGAGATGATGCTCTCCAGATATTTTTCCGACGCCTCCTGCCGTTCTGCGATCGCAGGAAGGGGAATAAAGGCCCCCGGCTCCTGCTGGGCCAGATCGAGCATGATGCGCAGCGCATAGCGCCCCTTGGTGGAGATCAGCATAAAAAAGCCTCCCTCAGATTGATAAACCTAGTATACCACTATGTTTATCGTTTATCAAGCATTGGCCGGAAAAATGCCGTATGACTTGACAAATGAAAAAAGATACATATTATTATAAAATATCAAGGCAAGACCGCAGGATCGGCGGAAAAGATCTGCCGAAGCGCGCGGTGTTGCCTTAAAGGAGGTACGTCTTGCCTATTTCTGCAATTTGGGCCGATCTGCGGCAGCGGCTGCGCCGGATGCGTCCGCCGCAGATCATCGTGCTGGCCTTCCTCACGATCATTCTGCTGGGCAGCGCGCTGCTCTGCCTGCCCGCCGCATCGAAGAGTGGGCGGCCAACCGATTTTCTGACAAGTTTATTCACGGCCACGTCCGCCACCTGTGTCACGGGCCTCATCCGCGTGGACACCGGCACGTACTGGAGCAGCTTTGGCCAGGCGGTCATTCTGGTCATGATCCAGATCGGCGGCCTCGGCTTTATGACCATCGCGTCCATCTTCTTTTTCACGCTCCGGCGGAAGATCGGCCTGCGGCAGCGGCTGGTGCTGGCGCAGGCGCTGAGCTTTGACCAGATCAGCGGCGTGGTCGGCCTGGTGAAAAACGTCCTGCTCGGGACGCTGGCCGTCGAGGGCACGGGCGCGCTGATCCTGATGCTGCGGTTCTGGCCGGAGTTCGGCTTTGGCCGTGCGCTGTGGTACGGCGTGTTCCATTCCATTTCGGCCTACTGCAATGCGGGCTTTGACGTGCTGGGGGATCTCGCCTCCGGCGGGAGTCTCTGCGGCTATGTGGACGACCCGGTGGTGAACCTCACGATCATGGCGCTCATCACGATCGGAGGCCTCGGCTTCGCGGTCTGGGGCGACATCCGGAAAAACCGGCGTTTTTCCCGCATGAACGTCTATACAAGGCTCGTTTTGACGATTTCCTGCAGCCTGATCGTGGGCGGTGCGGCGGCGGTCGCGCTGCTCGAGTGGAACAACCCCGGCACGATCGGCGGGCTGACCGCGGGCGGTAAGGTGCTCGCAAGCCTGTTCCAGTCCGTAACGCTGCGCACGGCGGGCTTCGCCAGCTTCGACCAGAACGCGCTGCGCGACGTGACGAAGGCCGTCTGCGACGTGCTGATGTTCGTCGGCGGGTCTTCCGGCTCGACGGCGGGCGGCGTGAAGACGGTGACGGTCGGCGTGCTGGTGCTGGCGGCGGTCGGAACGGCAAGAGGGCGGACGCACATCACGGCGTTCAAGCGGACGATCCCGCAGAGTGCGGTCGCGAACGCGGGGGCCATCGCCCTGCTGGTGCTGACGCTGGGGTTCCTCGGCGCGGGGGCTATCACGGTGCTCGACGGCGTCAGCTTTGAAAACGCCATCTATGAGACGATCTCGGCGCTCTGCACCGTGGGCCTGACGACGGGCATCACGGCGGGGCTGAGCCTCGCGTCGTGCCTCATCTTAATTGTGTTTATGTTCTTTGGCCGCGTCGGCATCATGACCATCAGCGTGGGCTTCATGATGGCGAACCCGGCGGAGGACCGCATTGAATACGCGCAGACGCGCGTGATGATCGGATAGGAGGTCCGTATGAAAAAAACTTATGCGGTGATCGGCCTCGGGCGGTTCGGGACCGCCGTGGCCGAGCGGCTCTATGCCCTTGGAAATGAAGTGCTCGCCGTCGACGATGATGCCGAGCGCGTGCAGCGGATGGAATCCCGTGTGACCTACGCCGTCGTGGCCGACGCGCGGGACGAAGCGGTGCTCCGCTCGCTCGGCATGCGGAACTATGACTGCGCGATCGTGGCCATCGGGACGGATCTGGCCGCAAGCATCGTCATCACGATGAACCTCAAGGAGCTCGGTGTGCCGCAGGTGATCTGCAAGGCCGAGGGCGACATGCAGAAGCGCGCGCTGGAGAAGATCGGCGCGGACAAGGTGCTCATCCCGGAGCGGGAGGCCGGCGTGAAGCTGGCGCAGGCGGTCACATCGTCGAGCATCCTCGATTTCATCGAGCTGTCCGATCAGTACGGCATCGCGGAGCTGACGCTCCCGGAGGCGTGGGTCGGCAAGACGATCCGCGAGCTGAACATCCGCGCGAAGTACGGCGTGAACATTATCGCTGTGCGCGAAAACGGAAAGATCAACGTCGTCCCGGATGCGGACGAGCCGCTGCCCGCGGGCTGCGTGCTTGTGGCCGTCGGGGCGAACGACAAGCTGACGAGGCTGAGGGGATGACAGAAGAACGCATTACCAGCCGCCAGAACCCGCTGCTGCGGCACGCGAAAAAGCTGCTGACCTCCCGGAGCTATCGGGAATCGTGCGGCGAGTTCGCCGCCGACGGGACGAAGCTGCTGGAAGAAGCGGCCCGGTGGGTGCCGGGGCTGCATACGGTCATTGCGGCCGATGGTGTCGAACTTTGCCGATTGCCGGAGGAAACCCGCGTTGTGCGCGTCCCGCGCGACGTGATGGCGAGCGTCTCGCAGATGGACGCGCCGCAGGGCGCGATCTTCCTCTGCAAAATACCGCAGCCGCCGCAGGCGGAGATCCTGCCGGGGACGCTCCTGCTCGACGGCATTCAGGACCCCGGCAATCTGGGTACGATCCTGCGGACGGCGGATGCGCTGGCCGTGCCGGTGGTGCTGCTGCCCGGCTGCGCCGACGTGTGGAACCCGAAGGTGGTGCGCGCGTCGATGGGCGCGGCGTTCCGCGCCGTGCCGGTGGCGATGACGCGCGAGGCCGCGGTCGCGAGCTGCCGGGCAAACGGCGTGCGCCTGCTTGCCACGGCGCTGCGCGCCGACGCGCACGATCTGCGTGAGGAGACGCTTTCGCAGACCGCCGTCATCATCGGCTCGGAAGGGCAGGGCGTCTGCCGCGAACTGCTGGATGCGGCGGACGGCACGGTCATCATCCCGATGCAGAGCCACTGTGAATCGCTGAACGCGGCCGTCGCTGCAACCATTGTGATGTGGCAAATGCGCCGCTAACTTAAATGACAGGTAAAAGATAGAAATATACGGGCAGATTTGTGGCCTTCGGCAAAGGCGACGCAAAGCTGCCCACCAGGAAAGGGACTGAGGAGCGGTGCTGGAATACTGGCTGTGGCTGACGACCCGGCGTGGACTGGGACGGCAGGGAATGCACGCGGCGCTGCGGCGGTTCGGATCGCCGGAGGCGGTCTTCTACGCGGATGCGGAGGCATATCGCGGCATCGAGGGCCTGAAAAACGCGGAGCCCCTCGAAGATAAAGACCTCACAGAGCCGCGCCGCATCCTCTCGGAATGCCACCGCAAAAGCATCCACATCCTCACCTGGCAGGACGCGGCCTATCCGGCGCGCCTGCGCAGCATCGACGATCCGCCGCTGCTGCTCTACTATCAGGGCACGCTCCCGGACATCGACGCGGAGCCGGTCGTCGCCATGGTCGGCACACGGCACGCTTCACTCTACGGCCTGCAGCAGGGCAAAACGCTCGGCTATCAGCTGGGGCGACTCGGCGCGATCGTCGCCTCCGGCGGCGCGGACGGCGTGGATACGGTCTGCCTGACCGGCGCGCTGACGGCTGGCGGCCCGGTGATCGCGGTGCTGGGCTGCGGCGTGGACGTGTCCTACCCGGCGAAAAACCGCGGCATGTTCGAGGACATCCGCTATCACGGCTGCCTCATCAGCGAATATCCGCCGGGGACGCCGCCTCTGCCGGAAAACTTCCCGGTGCGAAACCGCATCCTGAGCGGCATTTCGGTCGGCGTCGTGGTCGTAGAGGCGCCGGAGAAGAGCGGCGCGCTCATCACGGCCAGCCGCGCGCTCGAACAGGGGCGCGATGTGTTCGCCCTGCCCGCAAACGTCGGCAGCCCGACGTCGGCGGGAAATCTGCAGCTTTTGAAGGACGGGGCCATCCTCATCTCCGAGGGCGCGGACGTGATGCGCGAATATGCCGCGCTCTATCCGGACCGCATCGCCTTCCAGCCGCCCGCCGTGCCGATGACGCTGACCGCGGCCGAGACGAAGGCCGCGCAGCCGGCAAAAGTGGCCCAGGGACGCACTTTCCCGAAAAAAGACGACAAAAAAGACGTTGACAATCTGGAAAACAGGGATTATATTGACGTACAGGAAATTTCAGACAAGCTCAGCCCGGATGAGGCGGCCGTGATCGGCCTGCTCGGCACGCAGCCGCTGCCGATGGATGAGATCATCGACCGGAGCCAGCTGCCCGCGGCGCGCGCCCTCGCGGCCATCACGCTGCTGGAGGTCAAACAGTACATCCAGCGCCTGCCGGGCAAGCGCTTTGCACTGGGCAAAAAACGCTGAAACAACACCGCAGAAGCGGAAACAAGATAGATTTGGAGAACACCAACAATATGCCAAAAACGAATCTGGTGATCGTCGAGTCGCCGTCAAAGGCGAAGACGATCGGAAAATATCTGGGGCCGGACTTCACGGTCAAGGCCAGCATGGGCCATCTGCGCGATCTGCAGAAGAGCACGATGAGCGTGGACATCGAGCATGACTTTGAGCCGGAATATGTTCCGCTCAAGGGCAAGGAAGAGACCATCGAAGAACTGCAGAAGGCCGCCGCGAAAAGCGCGAATATCTACCTCGCAACTGACCCGGACCGCGAGGGCGAGGCCATCTCGTGGCATTTGAAATATCTGCTGAACATCCCGGACGACAAGACCTACCGCGTGACATTCAACGAGATCACGCGCGACGTGGTGCGCAAGTCCATTCAGGCCCCGCGCGCCATCGACCAGAACCTCGTCGACGCGCAGCAGGCCCGCCGCGTGCTCGACCGCATCGTCGGCTATCAGCTGAGCCCCCTGCTCTGGAAGAAGATCCGCAAGGGACTCTCCGCCGGGCGCGTGCAGTCGGTGGCGACGCGGCTGGTCGTCGACCGGGAGAACGAGATCCGCGCCTTCCAGCCGCAGGAATACTGGTCGCTGGATGTGGATCTGGCCCGCGTGGGCAGGCCCGGTGGCTTCACGGCGCACTACTATGGCGACCCGAAGAAGCGCGAGCTGCCGAACCGCGAGACGGTCGACGCGATTCTGGCTGAACTGAAGACCGGCGAGTTCCGCGTCGAGAGCATCAAAAATACCGAAAAAAAGAAGAATCCTGCGCCGCCGTTCATCACCTCGACGCTCCAGCAGGAGGCGTCCCGCAAGCTCAATATGACGCCGCGGCGCACGATGATGATCGCGCAGCAACTCTATGAAGGCGTGGAGATCACGGGCGAGGGCTCGGTCGGTCTCATCACGTATATGCGAACCGATTCGCTGCGCATCTCGGAAGAGGCGCTCGCTGCGGCGGCGGACGTGATCAAAAGCCGCTATGGCGCGGCCTATTATCCGGGCAGCCCGCGGCGCTATAAGCCGAAGTCCGGCGCGCAGGATGCGCACGAGGCCATCCGGCCGAGCCATGTGGAGCTGACGCCGGAGATGGTGGAGCACGACCTGACGAAGGATCAGTTCCGGCTCTATAAGCTTATATGGAGCCGCTTCCTGTCCTCGCAGATGGCGAGCGCCGTCTATGACGTGACGGCCATCGAGGCCAGCTGCGGCAGGCATCTGTTCCGCGCGAGCCACCAGAGTATGCGCTTTTCCGGCTTCACGGCCATCTATGAGGAGGGCCGCGACGACGAGCAGGAGAAGCTCGATTCCCCGCTGCCCGACCTGAACGAGGGTGAGGCGCTGACGCCGGTACAGTATGACCCGCAGCAGCATTTCACGCAGCCGCCCGCGCGCTATACCGAAGCGACGCTCGTGCGCGCGATGGAGGAAAAGGGCGTGGGCCGTCCGTCGACCTATGCGGCCATCATCGCGACGATCCAGGACCGCGAGTATGTCTCGAAGACGGACAAGCGCCTGGCCCCGACGCCGCTCGGTGAGGTGGTCAACGGGCTGATGATGGAGCGGTTTTCCGACATCGTGAATGTGGAATTCACGGCGGACATGGAAAAGCAGCTCGACCGCGTGGAGGAAGGGCAGCTCTACTGGAAGGAAGTCCTGCGGAAGTTCTACGGCGGCTTCCATCAGGAGATGCTGGACGCGGAGCAGGCGCTCGACGGCGTGCGGCTGAAGGTGCCGGATGAGGTGACGGACGAGAAATGCGAGCTCTGCGGGCGGAACCTCGTTGTGAAGACGAGCCGCTTCGGCAAATTCCTTGCCTGTCCGGGCTATCCCGAGTGCAAGTTCACGAAGCCCATCACCGAGAAGATGCCGGGCCGCTGCCCGAAGTGCGGCAGTGCGATTTTGAAGCGGAAGTCGAAGCGCGGCTACGCCTATTACGCCTGTGAGCGCGGGGCCGAATGCGGCTTTATGACATGGGACGTGCCGACGGAGCAGGATTGCCCGGTCTGTGGACAGACGATGTTCAAGCGCTCCGGGCGCGGTGCGATGAAGCCGTTCTGCATCAACCCGGAGTGCGAGAACTTCCTGCCGGAGGACAAGCGCGGCTATCGCCGGAAGGCATCCTCGACCGGCGCGGCGACCGCCGAGAGCAATGCGGAGGCGGCAGCCGAGGCCGAGCAGGAGATTTTGACCGAGAAAAAGGCAAAATCCGCTGCGAAGAAGGCCGAAAAGGCCGCGGAAAAGAAGCCCGCCGCGAAGAAGTCCGCAGCGTCTAAAACGGACGCCAAAAAACCGGCGGCGAAGAAACCTGCCGCAAAGAGCACGGCGGCGAAGAAGACTGCAGCCAAGAAACCCGCTGTGAAAAAGACGACAACAACCAAAACGACCGCCGCGAAAAAGACGGCGAAGAAGGATACAGAATGAAACTGGAATGTACCGTGGTCGGCGCGGGGCTGGCCGGATGTGAGGCGGCGTGGCAGCTCGCCGCGCGCGGCGTCCATGTGACGCTGCACGAGATGAAGCCGCAGAAGATGACGCCTGCACACCATTGCAATGACTTTGCGGAGCTGGTCTGCTCCAATTCGCTGCGCGGCGACCGGCTGGAAAATGCAGTTGGTCTTTTGAAAGAGGAGCTGCGGCGGCTGGGGAGCCTGATCTTACAGTGCGCCGAGGCCAACCGCGTGGAGGCCGGCGGCGCGCTGGCCGTCGACCGCTACGGCTTTTCCGGCATGGTGACGGAGAGAATCAGATCGCACCCGAACATCACCGTGGTCGAGGGCGAGGTGACCGAGGTCCCGCAGGGGCCGGTCATCGTCGCGACCGGCCCGCTGACGAGCGATGCGCTCGGCGCGGCGATCCAAACCTATTTTGGCGGCGCGGACTATATGAGCTTTTTTGATGCGGCGGCGCCGCTCGTGAGCTTTGAGTCCATCGACATGGAGCGGGCCTGGTTCGCCTCCCGCTACGACCGTGGTGAAGCGGATTATGTCAACTGCTCGATGGAGCGCGACGAGTATGCCGCGTTCGTCGAGGCGCTGACCACCGCCGAAGAGGCGGAAGTCCACGGGTTTGAGGACTCGAAGGTGTTCGAGGGCTGCATGCCCGTTGAAGTCATGGCGCGGCGCGGGTTTGACACGCTGCGCTATGGGCCGCTGAAGCCCGTCGGCCTGAAGGACCCGAAGACCGGGAAGGAGCCGTATGCCGTGGTGCAGCTCCGGCGCGATAACGCGCAGGGCAGCATCTATAACATCGTCGGCTTCCAGACGCACCTGAAATTCCCGGAGCAAAAGCGCGTCTTTTCGATGATCCCCGCGCTGCACAATGCGGAATTTGTCCGCTACGGCGTGATGCACCGCAACACGTTCCTCGACAGCCCGCGTCTGCTAGACCGGTACTATGCCGACCGGCGCGATCCGCTGGTCGCGTTTGCCGGGCAGATGACCGGCGTGGAGGGCTACGTGGAGTCGACCGCGTCGGGCTATCTCGCGGCGGCGGCCATGGCGGCGAAGCTGAAGGGCGAGCCGCTGCCGGATTTCCCGCGCGAAACGGCCATCGGCGCGCTCGCGCTCTACATCTCCGATACGAGCATCGGCGCGTTCCAGCCGATGAATGTCAATTTCGGCATTATGAGCCCGCTTGGCTACCGGGTCAAGGGCAAGGCCAACAAGAATCTGGCGATCGCGCAGCGGTCGCTTGCCATCATCGATGCGATGAAGTAAGGAGGCAATTATGCGCATTTTAGTGGACGCCATGGGCGGCGACAACGCGCCTGCGGCTGCGGCGCTCGGCGCGATCCGCGCGGCGGAGGCGCTGGGGACGGAGGTCGTGCTTGTCGGGCGCGGGGAGGAGATCCTCAAGGCCCTCGCCGACCATCAGATCCAGACGCTGCCGAAGGGCGTGGAGATCGCGAACGCGGACGACGTCGTCGACATGCACGACGACCCGGCGACGGTTCTGAAAAAGAAGCCGCAGTCCTCGATGGTTGTCGGCTTGCAGATGCTGCGCGACGGCGGCGGGGACGCATTCGTGTCCGCCGGATCGACGGGGGCGCTGCTCTCGGCGGCGACGCTGACGGTGCGGCGTGTGAAGGGCATCCGCCGCGCGGCCATGGGTCCGATTATCCCGACGGCCACAGGCAGCGTCATGCTCATCGACTGCGGCGCGACGGCGGACTGCACGCCGGAATTTCTGCTGCAGTTCGCGTTCATGGGCTCCTACTGCGCACGGAAGCTGCTCGGCGTGGAGCGGCCGCGCGTGGCGCTTTTGAACATCGGCACGGAGGACAGCAAGGGCGGCGAGCTGCAGAAGGCGGTCTATCCGCTGCTGCAAAAGGCGGGCGACGCCGGGTACATCCACTTTATCGGCAACATCGAGGCGCGGGACGTGCCGCTCGGCGGCGCGGACGTGGTCGTGGCGGACGGCTTCTCCGGCAATGTGCTGCTGAAGACCATCGAGGGCACGGCAAAGTTCATGTCCGGCATGATGAAGGACATGTTCAAGCGCAATTTCCTGACGAAGCTGGCCGCGCTGGCCTGCCGCAGCGGGATTCAGGACTTCAAGAAGAAGATGGACTACCGCGAGACGGGCGGGACGCTCCTGCTCGGGCTGCGCAAGCCGGTGGTGAAGGCGCACGGCTCGTCGGACGAGCTGGCGTTCTATCATGCGGTACGGCAGGCGGTGAATGCCGTCGAGGCCAACATCACGCAGGACATTCAGGACAACATTGAGAAGATGGCAGTGCCGAAGGAGCTGGAGCATGCTGACGAAACTTGAACAGGGACTTGGATATACGTTCCGAAATAAGGCGCTGCTGGAAAACGCGCTGACGCACAGCTCCTACGCCAATGAAAACCGCGAACGGCACCTGCCGGACAACGAGCGTCTCGAATTTTTGGGCGATTCGATCCTCGGCTTTGTGGTCGCGGAGTACCTCTACCGCAACTTTCCGGACAAGCCCGAGGGCGAGCTGACGCGCATCCGTGCCGATCTCGTCTGCGAGCGCAATCTGGCCGAGGCCGCCGCGACGATCGAGCTGGGGAGCTATCTGCTGCTCGGCCACGGCGAGGAGCAGGGCGGCGGACGCAAGCGCGATTCGATCGTGTCGGACGCGATGGAGTCGGTCATCGCGGCGAGCTTTATGGACGGCGGCTTTGCCGCGGCGAAGGAGATCATCGACCGGCTGATCCTGTCCAACATCCCGAAGGGCCGGCCGCGCAATTTTGACTATAAGACGGCGTTTCAGGAGCTCGTGCAGCGCAAGAAGGACCAACAGATCCACTATGAGCTGACCGGCGAATCCGGCCCGGATCACGACAAGCATTTCGAGGTCGAGGTGCTGCTGAACGGCAGGGCTGTTGGCCGCGGCGTCGGCAGCAGCAAAAAGCGCGCCGAGCAGGCCGCGGCAGAGGCCGCGATCGAGGCGCTGTTCCCCGGCGAGATCTGAGATTTGACGAAAAAGGCCCCTCTGGGGCCTTTTTTGTGCCTGTATGTCTTACAGGTATGCTTGTAGGGGCCGATGCCTTCATCTGCCCATTCCCGCCGCAGCGGAAAAGCCTCCCTTGTGTAAAGGGAGGTGTCAGCGAAGCTGACGGAGGGATTGTAGCGCATCTCTGGCCTTTATCCCCTCAGTCTGGCCTTGCGGCCAGCCAAATGCCTGTGGGCATTCCGGGGCGCGGCCCCTTGATGCTAGGGTGTATCTGAAAACTGTCAACGCACCCGAGCAGCGAGCCTTTTCACGCTGCGCTGCGTCATTTTTCCTTGAAATACGTCAGTATTCCTGCGAAAAAATGTCTTGCTCAGCGCAAAAATTCTTCGCTGCCGGTCACATTTTCAGTTTTCAGATACACCCTAGCAAGGGGAGCCTTGGGGCGGACGCTGCCCGCCCCACAAATCCTTACAAGTCATAGAGGTTCTGGTTGCAATTTGCAGACTTTTTTGATAAAATAAGACGTTAATAAAAATGGAGAGGTATGCGCGTGTATCTGAGATCCTTGGAGGTCCAGGGCTTCAAATCGTTCCCGGACAAGACTGTGCTGCAATTCGGCAGCGACATCACTGCCATCGTCGGCCCGAACGGCAGCGGCAAATCGAATATTTCCGACGCCATCAGCTGGGTGCTCGGCGAGCAGAGCTCCAAGGCGCTGCGCGGCGCGAAGATGGAGGACGTCATCTTCGGCGGCACGCAGAAGCGCGCAGCCGTGGGCTACGCGGAGGCGACGCTTGTGCTCGACAATCAGGCCGGGCAGCTCCGCATCGAGACGCCTGAGGTCGCCATCACGCGGCGGTATTACCGCTCCGGTGAGAGCGAGTATTTCATCAACCGGCAGAGTGCGCGCCTGCGCGACATCAACGAGCTGCTGATGGACACGGGCTTAGGCAAAGAGGGCTACAGCAACATCGGGCAGGGCAAGGTCGATGAGATCCTGGCCCTCAAATCGACCGACCGGCGCGAGGTCTTTGAAGAGGCGGCGGGCATCTCAAAATACCGCCACCGCAAGGAGGAGACCGAGCGCAGGCTCGCCAACACCGAGGACAATCTGCTGCGCATCGGCGACAAAATTTCGGAACTCGAGCTTCAGGTCGAGCCGCTGCGCGAACAGGCCGAAAAGGCGAAGAAATATCTGGCCCTGCGGGACGAGCTGAAGGGGCTGGAGGTGACGGTCTGGCTCGACGGACTCGGCAAGGCCGCGGAGCACGCGAAAAAGGCCGAGACGGATTACGCCAGTGCGGCGTTCATCTTAGAGCAGGCGCACGACGAGCTGACGCGGCTCTACAGCCAGTCGGAGCAGCTGTCGCTGCAGTTCAACCACGAGACGCTCGTGCTCGACCAGATGCGCGAGGAGATCGCGAACATGGAGACCGAGCGGCAGCGGCAGGAGGGCGAGGCGGCGGTTTTAGAGGCGTCGATCGCGCACCAGAACGAGAACATCGTCCGCATCCGGCACGAGCTGGACGATCAGGATACGCGCAGCGGCGGCATCGCCGGGAGCATCGCGGAGCAGAAGCAGCGCATGGAAGCGGCACAGGCTGCGATGCGGGAATTGAATACGGAAATTGAATCGCTGAACGCGAAAAATGCGGAATTTGATCGCGAGACGGCGGAAAAACAGAATAAGCTGCTGGCCTTGCAGACGAAGCAGTCGCTGTTACAGGCGGATGCCGCCGAGAAGAACACGCAGATCGCATCGCTGACGGCGTCGCTTAGTGAAATCCTGGAACGGCAGAACATTTTGAAGGAAGACCGCGCCGCCGCCGAAGCGCGCTGCGCGGACATCGACGCACGGCAGGCCGAGTGCCGCAAGCGGCTGACGCAGGCGCAGGAGGACGTGACCTCCGCGAACAATACGATCTCCGGCTATGAGCTGCGGCTGAAGACCCGGCAGGACAAGCGCGCGCAGCTGCAAAAGCAGGCGGACACGGCGGGCGTCCAGCTCCAGACCATCGAGGCGCGGATGAAGATGCTGCGCGAGATGGAGCGGGAATTTGAGGGCTTTTCCAAGGCGGTGCGCCTCGTGATGCAGGACGCCGAGCGCGGGGGCCTTCGCGGCGTGCACGGCCCGGTGTCGAAGCTGATCCGCGTGGACGACGAGTTCACGACCGCCATCGAGACGGCCCTTGGCGCGGCGATGCAGAACATCGTCGTGGAAAATGAAGACTGCGGCAAGGCGGCCATCCAGATGCTCAAGCGGCGCGACGGCGGCCGTGCCACGTTCCTCCCGATGAACGCGATCCGCGGCAAACGCATGAACCTGAACGGTCTCGAGCGCCAGCCCGGCTTCGTGGGCATCGCCTCGGCGCTGGTGGAGACCGCGCCGGAATATGAAGAGATTCTGGAAAATCTGCTGGGGCGGACGGTCATCGCCGAGACGCTCGACCACGCCATCCGCATGGCCCGGGCCAGCGAGAACCGCTTCCGCATCGTGACGCTCGACGGACAGGTGATGAACGCGGGCGGCAGCATGACCGGCGGCTCGACCACGAAGAGCGCGGGCGTGCTCTCCCGCGCGAACGACCTGGCGAGATTAGAGGGCGAACGCGCCAAACAATCCCAGCAGCTCGAAGCGCTGCAAAAGCAGCTGAGCGAGGCGGCGTCGAGCGCGGCGAAGACGGAGTTTGAGCTCTCCGCCGTGCGGCAGCAGCTCCGTGAGGCGGAGGACGAGGTGCTCCGCCGGACCGAAGAAGAAAAACAGGCCGCGGCGCTGCGCGATGCGATGGAGGCAAATCTGGCGTCCATCGACGCGGAATTGCAGCGCATCGAAGCGCGCAACGGCGGCGACGGCGGACGGCTCGACATGCTGCGCACGCAGCGCGAGCAGCTGGATGTGCAGCTTGCGGCGCTGGAAACGGAGCTTTTGGCGGCGCAGAGCGCACTGGAAGCCGCGGGCGCGCAGCAAGCGGCGCTGAACGAGCAGACCGCGCAGCTCCGGGCGGAACTTGCCGCGAAGGACGCTGAGCGCAGCGGCGCGGAGACGTCCATCGCGCAGCTTGAGGCGCTGGCCGAGGCGATGGCCGGCGACCGCGAACAGAAATTGCAGCTTATTGAAGACTGCAATGCCCAGATCGCCGCGCTGCGCGAACAGCAGGCGGCGCAGGCCGCAGCAGTGAACGCCCTCGCGGCGCAGACCGAGGAAAAACGGAAGGCGCTGCAGGAGGCCGTCGAACACCGGACGCAGCTCGAAGGGCGGCGCAACCAGACCGAAAAGCAGGCACAGGACAAGAACAAGGAGATCCTGAACCTCGAGCGCGAGACCGCACGCCTCGAGCAGCGGAAGCTGACGAGCGAGATGGAGGAAAAACAGCTCATCGACAAGCTGTGGGACTCCTATGAGCTGACGCCGTCGACGGCGGAGGCGGAGAAGATCGAGATTGAATCCATCCCGGCGGCGAACAAAAAAATCACCGAGACGCGGCGGAAGATTTCGTCCCTCGGCACGCCGAACCTCGGCGCGATCGACGAATTTGCCCGCGTGAACGAGCGGTATGAATACCTGACGGGCCAGCGCGACGACGTGCTGCACGCGAAGGACGATCTGCTCCAGATCATCGACGGCCTGACGACCGAGATGACGGAAATTTTCGTCCGGGAATTTGCAAAGATCAACGAATATTTCGGCGCGACGTTCACCGAGATGTTCGGCGGCGGCCGCGCGTCGCTCGAGCTCGAGGACAAGACCCAGCCGCTGACCTGCGGCATCGAGATCCGCGTGCAGCCGCCCGGAAAGCAGCTGAAGACCATCACGCTCCTCTCCGGCGGCGAGAAGGCGTTCGTTGCCATCGCGCTCTATTTCGCGATCTTAAAGGTGCGGCCCACGCCGTTCTGCATGCTCGACGAGATCGACGCCGCGCTCGACGACCGGAACGTCGGCCGCTTCGCGGGCTATCTGCGGAACCTCTGCGAGAAGACGCAGTTCATCGTCATCACGCACCGGCGCGGCACGATGGAGGCCGCCGATGTGCTCTACGGCGTGACGATGCAGGAGCAGGGCGTGTCGAAGATTTTGAGCCTCGATCTCGATGAAATGACCAAACAGCTTGGCATTACGACATAAATAAGGAGTAAACTATGGGCTTTTTTGAAAAGATAAAGCAGGGACTGAGCAAGACCGCCAGCTCGATCGGCAGCGTGTTTACCGCGTCGGAGCTGGACGACGATTTTTATGATGACCTCGAAGAACGGCTGATCCTCGCCGATCTCGGCATGGACACGACGGTCAAGGCCGTGGAGCGGCTGCGCCTTGTCGTGCGCGACCGGAAGATCAAGACCGTGGCGGAGGCGCGCGAGGCGCTGCGCGAGGTGCTGTGCGATATGCTGGACGTGGGCGACGGCGCGCTGAATCTCTCCACAAAGCCGTCGGTCGTGCTGGTCATCGGTGTGAACGGCGTCGGCAAGACGACGACGATCGGCAAGATCGCAAATCAGCTCCATCAGGCGGGCAAAAAGGTGCTGCTCTGCGCGGGCGATACGTTCCGCGCGGCGGCGGCCGATCAGCTCGAGATCTGGGCGGAGCGCGCCCATGCCGACATCATCCGGCAGGGCGAAGGCGCGGACCCGGCGGCGGTCGTGTTCGATGCCATCTCGGCGGCGAAGGCGCGCGGCGCGGACGTCATCCTCTGCGACACGGCGGGCCGCCTGCACAACAAGGCGAACCTGATGAACGAGCTCGGCAAGATCAGCCGCATCATCGACCGGGAGCTTCCGGACGCAGCGAAGGAGGTCCTGCTCGTGCTGGACGGCACGACGGGCCAGAACGGCCTGCTGCAGGCGAAGCAGTTCCAGGAGATCGCGGGCGTGACGGGCATTGCCCTCACGAAGCTCGACGGCACGGCCAAGGGCGGCATCGTCATCGCGGTGGCGGATGCGCTGCAGATCCCGGTGAAGTACATCGGCGTCGGCGAGAAGATCGACGATCTGATGCCGTTCCGGGCGAAAGAATTTGTGGAGGCGTTGGTATGAGGATCGACGGACGGGCGCTCGATGAACTGAGAAGCGTGAAATTCACGCCGGACTTTACGAAATTTGCCGAGGGCAGCTGCCTCGTCGAGATGGGCGACACGGTCGTGCTCTGCAATGCGTCCGTGGAAGAAAAGCTGCCGCCGCACGTCAGATCCGGCGGCTGGATCACGGCGGAATATTCGATGCTCCCGCGCGCGAACCGCGAGCGCAGCAAGCGGGACATTTCCAAGCTGAAGCTCAACGGCCGCAGCGCGGAAATTCAGCGCCTCATCGGCCGGAGCCTGCGCAGCGCGGTCGACCTTTCAGCAATGGAGGGCGTCTCCATCGTGGTGGACTGCGACGTGCTGCAGGGCGACGGCGGGACGCGGACGGCGTCGGTCACGGGCGGCTTTGTCGCGCTGGTGATCGCGCTGCGCAAGCTCGTCGCGGCCGGGAAGCTCGAGAAGCTGCCGGTCTCGACCTATGTCGCCGCCGTCTCGGCGGGCATTGTGGATAACGTCCCGATGCTCGACCTCCGCTATCAGGAGGACAGCCGCGCGATGGTCGACCTCAACTGCGTGATGACCGCGGAGGGCGGCATCATCGAGCTGCAGGGCACGGGCGAGGGCCGGCCCTTTACGATGGAGGAGCAGCAGGAGCTGATCGCCCTCTGCCGCAAGGGCATCGGCGAGCTGACGGCCAGGCAGAAGGCGCTGCTGGGAGAGTTGGTATGAAGGTCATTTTAGCAAGCAAAAACGCGCACAAGCTCGAAGAGCTGTCCGCCATTCTGGGGCAGCTGGGCTTTGAGATTGCGCTGGAATCGGAATACGGCCTCGACATCGAGGTCGAGGAGACGGGCACGACGTTTGAGGAGAATTCGCTGCTCAAGGCCGAGGCGGTCATGAAAGCATCCGGGCTGCCGGTGCTGGCCGACGATTCGGGCCTGATGGTCGATGCGCTCCACGGCGCGCCGGGCGTCTACTCTGCGCGGTACGGCCATAAAAGCTCGGACGCAGAGCGGACGGCCTATCTGCTGGAAAATATGAAGGACGTGCCGGACGAGGCCCGCACGGCGAAGTTTGTCTGCGTGATCACGTGCCTCTGGCCGGATGGACGGAAGATCGTCGCGCGCGGCGAATGCCCAGGGCGCATCCTGCACGAAGTGCATGGCAGCAACGGCTTTGGCTATGACCCGGTGTTTTACGTGCCGGAGCAGGGCAAGACGTTTGCCGAGCTTTCGCCGGAGGAGAAAAATGCCATCTCGCACCGGGCGCGGGCATTGCAGGAATTTTGCAGACTGTATGAGGGATTGAAGCATGACAAGTAAGGAACGGGCCGCGCTGCGCGCACAGGCCAACACGATCGAAACGACGCTGATCGTCGGCAAGGGCGGCGTGTCGGAGCAGGTATTGCAGGAGGCGTCGAATCTGCTCGACGCGCATGAGCTCATCAAGGGCAAGGTACTTGAGACGGCGATGCTGACCGCACGCGAGGCCAGCGATGCGATCTGCGAGGCGCTCGGCGCCGAGGGCATCGGCTGCGTGGGGACGAAGTTTATCGTCTGGCGCAAGTCGGAAAAGCTCGAGCAGGAGAAAAAGACGGCGGCGAAGCCCGCCGCGGCCAAACCCGCGAAGAAGCGCAATGGCAATTATAACCCGGTCAAGGTGTCGAACACCCGCCGGAAGGAGCAGCTCCGCGAGCGGAAGCAGAAGCAGAAGGAATATTTCCACGAGGCCGCCGTCAAGGCCGCCATCGAGCGAAGAAAACAACAGCAGGAAAACGGCTGAGAGCGTAAAGCCCCCCTCTTCGTAGAGGGGGAAGATCGCCAACGGCGATCAGGGGGGAGAAGAAACCTCCCCCAGTCACCTTCGGTGACAGCCCCCTCTTGGTAGAGGGGGCCTTTGGGCGGACAGAGTCGTCTGCCCATACGGTTTGATCGAAAATGCGATAGAACATGGTAAGACAGAGGACAGTGCGATGGCGAACATTGGGATCTACGGCGGGTCGTTCAACCCGCCGCACAAAGGGCATAGGCTGGCGGCGGCGCAGTGCCGCGCGGCGCTGGGGCTGGAACGCGTGATCGTCATTCCGGCTGCCGTTCCGCCGCACAAGGCGCTGGCGGACGGCTCGCCGGACGCGCAGACGCGCCTCGCGCTGACGAAGCTGGCGGTCCGAGGGCTGGACGGCTTCGAGGTCAGCGATATGGAGCTGCGGCGCGAAGGGCCGAGCTATACCGTCGACACGCTGCGCCAGCTCTCCGCGCAGCATCCGGACGATACGCTCTGGCTGATGATGGGGACGGACATGTTCCTCTCCTTTGCCAGCTGGCGCGAGCCGGAGCAGATCGCGCGTCTGGCGCGCATCGTCTGCTTCGCGCGGACGGCGGTCGACGCGGCGCTGAAGGAACGGCTGGAGGCGCAGGCGGCGCTGCTGCGGACGGAGTTCGGCGCAGAGGTCACGCTGCTGCACAATGAGTTTCTGGACATTTCGTCGACCGAGGCACGCAGGCTCCTGTTCTTCGGGCTGGCGGATGAGGTCCTGCAGCCGGAGGTCCTGGCCTATATCCGGCAAAACGGCCTCTACGGGCTGGGGCGGGATTACCGGGCGCTTCCGTTTGACGAGCTGAAGGCCGTGAGCCTCTCACTGCACAAATCGTCCCGCCGGGCCCATGCCGAGGGAACGAGCGAGACGGCGGTGCAGCTCGCGCGGAAATACGGCGCGGACGAGACGCTCGCCGCGCGGGCCGGCATTCTGCACGACCTGACAAAGGCGCTTTCCGGCGCGGAGCAGATCGAGTTCTGCCGCATCCACGGCATTCCCGTCTCGGAAGAGGAGCGGGAAAATCCTGGCATTCTGCACGGGAAGACTGCCGCCTGGTGCGCGCGGGAGATCTTCGGCGAGTGCGAAGAAGTATGCAGTGCCATCGCGTGGCACACGACCGGCAGGGCGGACATGACCCTGCTGGAAAAGATCATCTACATCGCCGACTACGTCGAGCCGACGCGGGACTTCCCCGGCGTGGCCGCGTTGCGCGAGGCCGTCTGGCACGGCCTTGACGAGGGCGTATTATTGGGATTGGAGCAGACGCTGCGCCTGCTGGAGAGCCAGGGGCGGAGCGTATGCAGCGCGTCGCGCGCGGCGCGGGACTATCTGGTGCGCGAGAGGAAATCGCTATGAAGCTGTTTGGAAACAGAAAGGGCGCGGAGCACATCGCCGCGCGGAAAACAGAAAAGAAGCCTGGCGGACTGAAGCGCTGGCAGCGGGTGACGATCATCGTGGCCGCGATCGGGCTGATCCTCGGCGGGACGGCGCTGGCCGTCTACAAGGCGAACGTGAAGCCGCCGGTGAAGCAGCCGGAGCCGGTGGAGACAGAGCCGCTGCCCGAGGAGGAGACCGTCAAAAAGCCGACGGTCTACGTCCCGACGACGGAGGTCGACGAGGAGACCGGCGAGGAGATGGAGGTCGAGACCGAGCTCCCGGCGAGCCACCGCGCGGGTGTCTACAACATCCTCATCGCGGGTACGGATGGCGACGGATACCGGACGGACACGATCATCGTGGCGCATCTGGATGAGAACACGCATGAGGTCGCCCTGATGAGCGTCCCGCGCGACACGGCCGTGATGAACGGAAACGGCGGGCTGATGAAGATCAACTCGGTCTATGCGAACGGCAAGGAAGAGGGCATGGAGCGGCTGGAGCGCCGCCTTTCGTCCCTGCTCGGCTTTGAGATGGACGGCTATGTGCTGGTCAACCTCGATGCGTTCGTCAAGGTCGTCGACCTCGTCGGCGGCGTGACGGTCAACGTCCCGCAGGACATGTACTATTCCGACCCGAGCCAGGATCTGCTCATCGACCTGAAAGCCGGCGAGCAGAAGCTGGACGGCAAGCAGGCCATGGGCCTCGTCCGCTTCCGCAAGGGCTACGCCTCTCAGGACATCCAGCGGACAAAGGTGCAGCAGGAATTCCTGAAAGCGCTGGCCAAGCAGTGCCTGTCGCTGGAAAACCTGACGGCGGCAAAGCTGAAGGAATATGCGGAAATTTTTGAAGAAAACGTCGTCACGGATCTCAGCGTGGGAAATATGCTCTATTTCGCGCAGCAGCTGATGAAATGCGATTTTGACGCGATGAAGACCTACACGATCGAGGGCGAGGGCGCGATGATCAACGGCGTGAGCTATTATCCGCTGTATGCCTCGAGCATCGTGAAGATCGTCAACGAGTCGTTCAACCCCTACGACGTCGACCTGACGGTGGCGAATGTGAACGTGGTGACGCCGGAGGTGGCGCGGACGTTCCAGAAGCCGGCAGAGCCGGAGCAGCCCGCAGAACCGGAACAGCCGGACGAGACGGAGGACCCGGAGAACCCCGGAAATCCG
>CAJMLC010000010.1 GCA_905214155.1 uncultured bacterium
CGGCGGCGTGGCCGCGCTGCTCGCGATGCTCAATTCCTGCGCCAGCGGCGTCAGCGTGGTGAACATCGACAACGGCTTCGGCGCGGGCTATCTCGCCAACATGATCGACCGGATGGGAGGACAGCGATGAATATTTTATATCTGGACTGCGCGATGGGCGCGGCGGGCGATATGCTGATGGCGGCACTGCTGGAGCTGCTGCCGGACCGGGACGCATTTCTGCGCGACATGAATGCGCTGGGCCTGCCGGGCATTGAAGTGACGGCGGAGCCGTCGGTCAAGTGCGGCGTGACGGGGACGCACGTCCACGTCTTCGTCCACGGCGAGGAAGAGGGCCATGAGCACCATCACCACGAGCATACACATGAGCACGAACATGAACACGAGCATCATCATGACCATGAACATGAACATGCGCACGAGCATCATCATGACCATGAACATCACCACACCGGTCTGCACGAGATCGAGCACCTGATTGGGCATCTGCCCGTGCCGGAGGCCGTGCGTGAGGACGCGCGGACCGTCTACCGCGCGATCGCAGACGCGGAGAGCCGCGTCCACGGCGCGCCGGTCGACCAGATCCACTTCCACGAGGTCGGTACGCTCGACGCGCTGGCCGACGTGGTGGGCGTCTGCTGGCTGATGCACCGGCTTGCGCCGGATGCGGTCTATGCCTCGCCGGTACATGTCGGCGCCGGTCAGGTGAAATGCGCGCACGGCATTCTGCCCGTGCCCGCCCCGGCGACGGCGCTGCTCCTCGAGGGGATCCCCTGCTATGGCGGCGCGGTGCGCGGCGAGCTCTGCACGCCGACGGGCGCGGCGCTGCTGCGCCGTTTCGTGACGAAGTTCGGCCCGATGCCGCAGCTCTGCATCGGGAAGATCGGCTATGGCATGGGTACGAAAGACTTTGAGGCGGTCAACTGCGTCCGCGCGATGCTGGGCCGCAGCGACGCGCAGCCGGAGCAGATCGTGGAGCTCTGCTGCAATCTCGACGACATGACGCCGGAGGACGTGGGCTTTGCGATGGAGCGACTGTTTGACGCGGGCGCGCTCGACGTCTGGACGGCGCCGATCGGCATGAAGAAAAACCGCCCCGCCGTGCTCCTCACCTGCATGTGCCGCGAGGAGACGCGCGAAGCGATCTTAGAAACGCTCTTCCGCCACACGACGACGCTCGGTGTCCGCGCCAGCCGCTGTGATCGCTACACACTCTCCCGCACGGCGCGCACCGTGGACACGGCGCACGGCCCCGTGCGTGTGAAGTCCGCCGAGGGCTTCGGTGTGAAGCGGGAGAAGGCGGAATTTGACGATCTCGCCCGCATCGCGCGCGAGACGGGCCGTTCGCTGCGCGAGGTACGCGCAGAGATCTGAACATAGGAGGGAAACCGATGTACCGGGTACTTTTGGTGGAGGACGACCGCGGGATCGCCGACGCGCTGTGTGCGCAGCTCGGAGACTGGGGCTTTGCCGTGCGGGCCGTGGAGGATTTCCGCGACGTGACCGGAGAATTCCGCGCATTTGATCCGCAGCTCGTGCTGCTCGATCTGATGCTGCCGTTCCAGAGCGGCTATCACTGGTGTGCGGAGCTGCGGAAAATTTCCAACGTGCCGGTCATGTTCCTCTCCTCGGCGGCGGACAACCTCAACATCGTGACGGCGATGAACATGGGCGCGGACGATTTCATCGCGAAGCCGTTCGACTGCGCCGTGCTCGTCGCGAAGATGCAGGCGCTGCTCCGCCGGAGCTATGACTTCGTCCAGGCCGCGCCCGCGCTGACCTGCCGCGGCGCGCAGCTCTGCACCGACGACCAGACGCTGCAATTCGGCGCGGAGAAGATCGCGCTCTCGAAAAACGAATACCGCATCCTGCTCTGCCTGATGGAGCAGAAGGGCAAGGTGGTCAGCCGCGAGCGGCTGATGGAGCGGCTGTGGGAGAGCGAAGCCTTCGTCGACGAAAACACCCTGACCGTCAACGTCAACCGGCTGCGCAAAAAGCTGGCCGCGGCGGGCCTCGCGGACTTTATCACGACGAAATTCGGCGTGGGCTATCTGGTGGAGGACGTATGAAGCTGTTTTTTGCCTATCTGCACCTGCGGTGGAAGGTGCTGCTGGGCGCGGTGCTGTTTTACGCGCTGTTTGCCGTCTCGTTCGCGCTCTACGGGCTGCCGCTGGCGGCGGTCTGGTATCCGGCGGCGCTGACGGCGGTGCTGGGCCTGATCTTCTTTCTGTGGGACTTTGGCCGCATCCGGCGGACGCATGCGGAGCTCTCGACGCTCTCCAATGTCTCAGCCGAACAGATCGGCCCGCTGCCGGAGACATCACGGATCCTGGACGGCGATTATCAGGCGATCATCCGCAGCCTGCAAGTGCAGGTGCGGCAGCTGGCCTCGTCCGCCGCGGCGCGCGAGCGCGAGGCGAGCGATTATTACACCGTCTGGGCCCACCAGATCAAAACGCCCATCGCCGCGATGGAGCTGACGCTCCGGCAGGAGGATTCGCCGCAGGCGCGGCGGCTGCTGGGCGAGCTTTCGCGCATCGAGCAGTATGTCGAGATGGCGCTGACCTATCTCCGGCTTGAGAGCGCGGAGAGCGATTACGTCTTCCGTGACTGCGCGCTCGACCCCATCATCCGGCAGAGCGTGAAGCGGTTTTCCGCCGAGTTCATCGGGCGCAAGATCCGGCTCGACTATGAACCGGCAGACTATACGCTGGTGACGGACGAGAAATGGCTCGGCTTCGTGCTGGAACAGCTGCTCTCCAACGCGCTGAAATACACCCGTGCGGGCAGCGTCCGCATCTTCCTGCAAAATGGGACGCTCTGCATCGCAGACACCGGCATCGGCATCGCGCCGGAGGATCTGCCGCGCATCTTTGAAAAGGGCTACACCGGTCTCAATGGCCGCGCCGACCGCAAGGCGACAGGACTCGGACTCTATCTCTGCCGCCGCGTGTGCGAAAATCTCGGCATCGGACTCCGGGCGGAGTCTGCGCCCGGCACGGGGACGACGGTGTTTTTGGAGCTTTCGCAACGGCAGAGAAGGTTTGAATAATTTCCGCAGCGATCAAAGGCCCCCTCTATGAAGAGAGGGGCTTTGCGGGCGGACAATGCCCGCCCCTACGAATTCTATCGCAGTTCCATCCGTGAATGTAGGGGCGACCATTGGTCGCCCGCCCCCCATTGTATCGATATGCACAAAAAATCCCGGCTTCCAAGAGGAAGCCGGGATTGTTTTTAGTTTCCTTCGATGGCGTCGACCGCGGAGATGACCGTCCCGCGGAAGGCCCGCTTCTCCAGCTCCGCCACGCCGCGGATCGTCGTGCCGCCGGGCGAGCAGACGCCGTCCTTCAACGCGCCGGGGTGCGCGCCGCGCTCGAGATAGAGCTTGCCCGTGCCGATGAGCACCTGCGCGGCCATCTGATAGGCTGCCGCGCGGGACAGGCCGTATTTGACGCCCGCGTCACCGAGGGCCTCGAGATACATCGCGGTGAACGCCGGCGTGCAGCCACCGAGCGTGCCCGCCGGGCCAAACTGCGCCGCCGTGACCGGGACGATCAGGGCGATCTTGCCGAATGTCTCCTCAAACTGCGCATACTCCGCCTCGGTCAGATTATGTGTCGACTCGCAGGCGAGGACGCCCTCGCCGATGGCGATGGGGGTGTTCGGGATGGTGCTGATGTGGTGCGTGCCGGGCGCGAGGAAGGCTTCGTAGCGGGCGAAATCCCAGCCGCTGACGATGGAGACGACGATCTTGTCCCGCAGCGCGGGCAGCACCGGGCCGAGCACGTCCTCCAAAATCGCAGGGACAACCGCCGGGACGACCCAGTCGCTCTTCGCAACGACGTCCGCCGCCGCCCGTTCCGCGTGGACGCCGAGCTTATCTGCGGTTTCTTGCAATTTGTCAAAATGACCAGCGCAGGCATAGATGTCCTCCGGCGCGCAGACGTTTCTGGCAAGCAGGCCTTCTGCAATGGCGCGGCCCATGCTGCCGAAGCCGATAAATCCGATTTTCATGTGAGTCCCTCCTCAATATTGCTCCGTCTCGGTAACACAGTTCGTTTTCAGCTCGCCGACGAGGGCTTGCAGCGCGTCGACCACGTGCGGGCGGATGTCGCCACCGACGAGGACGAGCATGATGTCGTCCCCGACTGCGAGTTTGCCCCGGTTCAGCCATACGCGGACATAGCGGATACCGGGCATGGCGCGGGCGTTTTCGATCGCCGCGGCGGTCTTCACCTCGTCATAGTCAAAGACCATGCCGCGCACGGGCGGCGCATCCTCGCCAAGGCGGGCGGTGCGCTTGGCCGTCGCGCGGACGACACCGTTGTGGAACAGGTACATCCCACATTCCGCGCCCTCGGGGCTGGCCTTCGCCTCATGGAGCCAGAGGTCAAGGCTCGGGGCGGTCTGCTTTTCGGGCTTGGCCGCGCAGTCCGCCGACCCGGCGGAGCGCAGCATCTCCAGCCCGTGGCCGAGCGCCGGCAAAATCGCCCCGAAATTCTCCCGTGCGGCTTTTTCGCTGCCGGGCAGGTTGAGGATCAAACTGCCGCCGCGGATGCCCGCGATCCCGCGCGAGAGGCAGCCGCGCGGCGTGATCTTGCAGCTCTCGCTCCGCATCAGCTCCGGCAGGCCGGGCGTGGCGCGCTCGATGAGCTCCGCCGTGGCCTCCGGCGTGATGTCGCGCGGGGAAAAGCCGGTGCCGCCCGTGGTCAGGATGAGCTGCACGCGCAGCTCGTCCGCAGCATGGCGGATCACGGCCTGAATTTGCGCTCTTTCATCGGGGACGAGCGCGCGATGCACAACCTCACATTCATTCTGCGCCAGAAGCGTGCAGAGCATCGGGCCGCTGGTGTCCACCCGTTCGCCGCGCGAGCATTTGTCGCTGACGGTGATGACGGCGGCTGTATATTTCATATCGATTCCTCCCTTTGGAATGTCCCATGGACGCCGCCGGTCTTGGAGAGCAGGCGGACGTCGGTGATGACCATGTCGCGCTGGACGGCCTTGCACATGTCGTAGACTGTGAGCGCCGCGGCGCTGACCGCGGTGAGCGCCTCCATCTCGACGCCCGTCCGCCCGTCGCAGCGGACGGAGGCGGTAATTTCGACGGAGCAGCGCGTCTCATCCAGCGTGAGCCGAAGGTCAACGCCGGAGATCTGCACCGGATGGCACATCGGGATCAGCTCCGGCGTGCGCTTCGCGCCCATGATGCCCGCGACCTGCGCAACCGTGAGCACATCGCCCTTCTTCACGCCGCCGGAGCGGATGAGGTCGAACGTCTCCCGGTTCACCAGGACGCGCGCGGCGGCAACGGCCTCGCGGTGCGTGACGTCCTTTTCGCCGACGTCCACCATCCGCGCGCGGCCCTGATCGTTAAAATGTGTAAAATCCGCCATCTCAGCCTCCGATCTCGTTCATGCTCCGGCCCGCCTCGCTCTGGTGCGCGAGGTCAAGCGGCGCGTGCTGCGCCGGTTTTTCCCGGATGGCGCGCAGAAATTGGGCGCGCATCGCCTCGTCGTCCAGGCCGCGAATGGAAATCTCCTGCCCGCTGTGCAGACAGGGCTTCAGCTTGCCGTCCGCCGTGAGGCGGAGGCGGTTGCAGCCCGCGCAGAACTGGCAGCTGATGGGACGGATCAGGCCAACATACCCGCTCGCGCCCGGCAGCCTATATCGTTCTGCCACGCCGCCGTCCGGCGGCAGGGCCGTCAGCTCCGGCAGCGCGTTCAACACCGCGCCGCAGTCCAGCGGGTAGGCGCCCGGCGGGCGCTGCCCCATCGGCATCCACTCGATGAAGCGGACGTCGACGGGATATGCTCTTGTGAGTCCGGCGAGCGCCGGAATTTCATCGTCGTTGAAGCCGCCGAGGAGGACGGCGTTCAGCTTCACGCGGTCGAACCCGGCAGAAAGGGCCGCATCCAGTCCGCGCAGTGCGTCATCCAAGCGGCCGATGCGCGTGATACGGGCATATTTTTCCGCGTCCAGCGTATCGAGGCTCAGATTCACGCGCCGCACGCCCGCCGCGCGGAGTTCCTTTGCCAGCTGCGGGAGCAGGACGCCGTTCGTCGTCAGGCAGAGCTCCTCCACGCCGGGAATGTCCGCGATGCCGCGGCAGATCGAGAGGATGTTGCGCTTGACGAGCGGTTCGCCGCCGGTGACGCGCACCTTGGTGACACCGAGCTGCGCGGCGATGCGCACAGCACGCAGCAGCTCCTCCTCTGTCAGCATATCCGCGTGGCTCCGCTTGCAGACGCCCTCGGCGGGCATGCAGTACTGACAGCGGAGGTTGCAGAGCTCCGTGACGGACACACGCAGATAGGTGATGGCGCGGCCAAAGGAATCGGTCATCTCAATACCTTCCGAATGTACAAGTTGGGAAATGGCACGGCTTGCAGAGGCGGCAGAGGCCGCCGTCGCCGAGGCGGATGAGGTCTTCATGCGTGAGGCGATCGCCCGCGTAGATCTGCGGGAGAAGCACGTCGAAGATCGTCGTCGGCATACTGATGGCCGCACCGGGGACGCCGAGGATCGGCACATCGCCGAGATACGCCACGAGCGTCATATTGCCCGGCTGCGCCGGGACGCCGTGCGTGATGATCTCCGCGCCGAGCTGCCGGATGGCGGTGGGCGTGAGGTCGTCCGGGTCGACGGACATGCCGCCCGTGAAGATCAGGAAATCCGCGCCTTGGGCCAGATAGCCCTTTGCGGTGTCGACGATCATATTGAGATCATCGTCGCAGATCGTCACGCCGAGGATCTCGCCCGGATAGTGCGCGAGCTTTGCCCGCACGACCGGCTCAAACTTA
Organism: uncultured bacterium; assembly: GCA_905214155.1. Classification (GTDB taxonomy): domain Bacteria; phylum Bacillota; class Clostridia; order Oscillospirales; family Oscillospiraceae; genus CAG-170. The sequence continues at coordinate 6,804 of CAJMLC010000010.1, forward strand.
TCTTTGATCCGGCCCGTGTAGATTTCGGAGCCGGTGATGATGACGCCCGCTCTGCGCGCGTGATAGGGCCGGAGATCGAGCAGCTGTTTCCCCTGACAGAGGCGCTCGGCCTCGATCACCTGCGTCTCCTGCGTCACAAGCGGGACGATGCGCATCGAGGCCAGACGGTCGCCCGCCTCGACCGGGAAATGATCCGGCAGCGTGGAGATCGTGAGGTCTCCGATCGAATTGACCTGGTTCAGAAGCGCCGTATCCACGCGGAACATACCGCGCGTGTCCGCCATCAGCAGGACCTTTCCCTCCGACGGCTCGGTATAATGGCAGCCGTCCACCTGCGCCATCGCAGCCATGCGCCGCGCGGCGTCCTCCTCGTGAATTTCGCCCGCGTTTTCCTCCCAGATAAAGACGGTACGCTTGCCGAGGTCGAGCAGCTTTTCCACGTCACCCTCCTCGATCACATGGCCGCGCTTGAATGCCGCGCCCTTGAACCCGTCGCGCATCGCGGTAATATCGTGGCAGAGCGTCAGCCCGACGGCGTCCTGCACCTTGACCTTTTTCATACCTGTCCCTCCGTTTCTTCGAGCGCCAGCAGTCCCTCCGCCGGGAAATGCACCCAGAGCTGCGCAGCCTGCTGTGCGCGCCACACGTCCTTCTCCATCTCCCAGCCGACCGGCGTGGTGTCCGTGCGTCCGGCGGGCCGGAGCAGGACCGTAAAGGAGAACGGATTTTCAATGACCTCCGCGACGTCGCAGCGGACCTCATTTTCGCCGCGCCCGGGCCGGACATCGTGCATCCGAATCCCAACGCAGCCGCCGGAGAAGCCCGGCTTGTGCAGCGTGATGCCCCAATCTGCGGCCTCAAAGCTGCCGTCCGGCAGCATCGCCGCACGCGAAATGTTCTTGCAGCCCGTCAGCGCCGCCGCCGCGCGGGTATGCGGATCGCGGAATACGTCCTTCTTCGTGCCGGATGTCTCGACGCGCCCATGCTCCATCACGACGATGCGGTCGGCCAAGCGATAGACCTCGTCCCGGTCGTGTGAGACAAAGATGGCCGTCTTTCCGAATTCGCGCAGCGTCTGGTGCAGCTCCCGCTCGAGGCGAAAGCGCAGATGCTGATCGAGCGCGGAGAACGGCTCGTCCAGCAGCAGGATCTGCGGGTCGGACACGAGGATGCGCGCCAGCGCGACGCGCTGCTGCTGTCCGCCGGACAGCTGCGAGGGATAGTGCTTCGCCAGCGGCTGAAGCTGAAAGCTCTCCATCAGCCGCTCGGCCAGCGCCTCGCGCCTGGCCTTGTCCCGCTCGCGCCGCGCGCCCGCGCGGATGTTCTGCGCGACTGTCATGTTCGGGAACAGCGCGTAATTCTGGAACATCAGGCCCGTGCGCCGCTGCTGCGGAGTGAGATCGATGTGCTTTTCCGCGTCAAAGAGCGTCACGCCGTCGACGACGATGCGGCCCCGGTCGGGCCGCTCGATGCCGGCGATGCACTTGAGCGTCATGCTCTTGCCGCAGCCGGACGCGCCGAGCAGCGCAAGAATTTCGTTTTCCGCCTCGAAGGCGACCTTCAGATGGAAGTCGCCGAGGCGCTTTTCCAGATCGACAAATACCGACATCTCAGCGTCCTCCTCTTGCGCGCTGCCTCTCGCGCTTTTCCAGCATGTTCACCGCGAGCAGCACGACAAACGAGATCGCGAGGTTCACCAGCACCCACAAAAATGCCTGTGCGTCGTCGTTCGTCCGCCAGAGCTGATAGACCGTGGTGGAGATCGTGGCGGTACGGCCGGGCGTATAGCCCGCGATCATACTCGTCGCGCCGTATTCGCCGAGGGCCCGGGCAAAGGCCAGCACTGTCCCCGCGAGGATGCCCTGCCGGCAGGCGGGCAGCCGGATACGCCAGAAGATGTAGTGGTTGGAGAGGCCGATGGACTTGGCCGACCAGGCCAGCGTCTCGTCGAACGCCTCAAATGCGCCGCGCGCCGTCCGGTACATGAGGGGGAAGATGACGACGGCGGTCGCAAAAATGGCGGACCACCAGGTCATCGTCAGCTTGAGTCCAAACGTCTCGAGGAACCACATGCCGATCGGCCGCTTCGGCCCAAGGACACGCAGCAGCAGATAGCCCACGACCGTGGGCGGCAGGACGAGCGGCATCGTGAGGATGACGTCGAGCACGCCCTTCACGAGACGCGGCGTCTTTGCAATGAAATAGGCGGCAAACATGCCGAGGAAGAAAATGATGACGGTACTGATCCCCGCGATGCGCAGGGAATTCCACAGCGGGTACAGATCCATAGCGACTCCGAGGGCGTATCCAAAAACTGTCAACATGCCCGGACGGCGGGCCTTTTCACGCTGCGCCGCGTCATTTTTCCTTGAAATACGACAGTATTCCTGCGAAAAAATGTCTTGCTCAGCGCGAAAATTCCTCGCTGCCGGTCACATCGCCAGTTTTCAGATACACCTTAGCCCAAATTTCTTTTATTATAGCGCAAAATTTGTAAGATGTAAAATACCAATTCGGCGGGTGCGATTCGCACCCGCCAAATTCGACTTTTTGTTATTCGCTGATCGGGGAGAAGCCGACCGCTTCGAACACGGCGCTGGCCTCGGGGCCGGTCAGGTATTCGAGGAAGGCCTTGGCCTCGGCCTCGTGCTTCGTGATGTTCAGCACAGCGGCGGGATAGATGACCTGGCCGCACATCTCGACGGTCGCAGTATCGACGACAGTCAGGCCGGCGGAGAAGGCATCGGTCGCGTAGATGATGCCGCAGTCGACGGCGGCCTCAGAGACCTGCGTGGTGACTTCCTTGACGTTCGTGCCGTAGGTCAGAACGCCGGCGTTCGCCAGAGCTTCCTCATCGAGTCCGTAGTACGCGAAGATCTTCTGCGTATACTGGCCGACGGGGACATCCGCATTGCCCATGGCGAGGAAGACCGTGCCGTCCTGCAGGCCGGCAGCCAGCTCGTCATAGGATGTGATGTTCTTGGGATTGCCTTCCGGAACGGCGAGGGCGACCTTGTTCTCAAGCAGGTTGATGCGCGTGCCCTGCAGGACAAAGTCAAGACCATCGGCATTGCCGCCGTCGGCGTCCTTGGAGGCGTCGAGCGCGTTCATCTGCTTCGGCGCGGCGGAGATGAAGACGTCGCAGTCCGCGCCTTCTTCGATCTGGGTCTTCAGCGTGCCCGAGGAATCGAAGTTGTAGACGAGCGTCACGTTCGGCGCGACTTCCTTGTACAGCTCGGCGATCTGGTTCAGCGTCTCGGTCATGGACGCGGCAGCGAACACAATCAGCTCGACCGGCTCGGCCACGGGTTCTTCCGGAGCTTCCGGTTCGGTGGTCGTTTTCGGCTCAGTGGTGTCCTTGGCAGCGCAGCCCGCGAAGAGCGCAAGCGTCAGCACGAGGACCAGCAGCAATGCGATCCGCTTTTTCATTGGAATTCCTCCATCATTTATTTGGAAACGTGATAAATACATCCGTTTTATCTAAAAGAATTATAACGCGCACGTTATTCTCTGTCAAGATATACGTAACGCATTTCGTCCATCCCGAACGCAAATTCTGAAATTCTGAAAAACGCGTTCAGGTGTTGAAAACCGACGCTTTTTCTCGTATGATAGGGATAGCTTGAAAAAGGAGGCAGCCGTATGTCCGACCGTCCGCAGAAAAAGCCATCCGCCGCGCTGGGCGCGATCCTGATCGTGCTGCTGCTCGCCGCCATCGTGCTCGGCGGCCTTGCCGTGTGGCGCGGCTATGAAAACGCGAAATGGACCCGCCCGACCACAGCCGCCGCCCCGGCGGCTGTGGAGCAGACGGCGGAGCAGAACAACGCGGCAGAGCCGTCTGTTCCCCAGATCCCGGCACAGGAAGAACCTCCCGCCCCAGCGGAGCCGGACACTGTGACGCTGATGGCCCTCGGCGACAACCTCATCCACAACACGGTCTACTGGTCGGCGGAGACGGAGGACGGCGGCTATGATTTCACGCCGTTCTACGCCGACATCCAGCCCACCGTCCAGCGCTATGACATCGCCTGCATCAATCAGGAGACGATCTTCGTCAAAGATCATGCGATGCTCTCGAACTATCCTGCGTTCGGCAGCCCGACGGAGGTCGGCGACGCGCTGGCAAAGACGGGCTTCGACGTCGTCACCTGCGCGACGAACCACTGTTACGACAAGCTGGACACCGGCATTCTCGACACGTGTTCTTTCTGGCGCGAGAATTATCCAGACGTCACCGTTCTCGGCATCCACGACAGTGAGGAAGACGCCGAAACGCTGCGTGTGGTGGAGAAAAACAACATCAAAATTGCGATGCTGAACTATACCTACGGTCTGAATTACTCCGCGCCGGAGCAGAAGTGGATGGTCGACCAGTTCTCGACCTTCGACGCGGTCGCTGCCGATCTTGACGCGGCAAAGGCCGCCGCCGATCTCGTCATCGTCTTCGCCCACTGGGGCGAGGAGGGCCAGACGGAGCCGAACCAGATGCAGACCACATGGGCGCAGTTCCTGGCTGACCATGGAGCCGATCTCATCATCGGCGGGCACCCGCATCTCGTGCAGCCGCTCTCCGCGGTCACATCCGAGGATGGGCGCAGCGTACCGGTCTTCTGGTCGCTCGGCAATTTCCTCTCGCATCAGGATCAGGCGCGCAATATGCTCGGCGGCATGGCCGACGTAACGATCGAGAAGGACGCGGACGGCGCCCGCATCACGCGCTGCGAGCTGAAGCCCACGGTCAACGTTATCCTCCGGCAGGGCGAATGGTATTTCTATCGGCCCATGCTGCTGGACGATTATACCGACGATCTCGCCGCGCAGCACCGCTTCGAGAGCTGCACCGTGAACGCGATGTGGTCGCTGTTTGATTCCATCACGAAGGGCAAAACCAGCCTGGACTTCACATAAATTTACAAGGCGGCAAAATCACTGTGTAGGGGCGGAGGACCCTGTCCGCCCGCTTTGCGCCCCATTCTTTTCTTTCTCTTTATAGAGAAAGAAAAGAACCGCCGCGCCCGGTGAAGAAAAGAAAGAGAACTTTCAAAACCGGGAGACCTCCCCGTGCCGCCATCATGTAACAGCTCAGTTCCCCGGTGCATTTGCCCGCACCAAATCACCCCGAACTGTGACCCAGCGCAGCGGTCACAGTTTGGAAAGGAAGAAGGAGCCAGCGGATATGGAGCTTTCGCCGCCTCGGCGGAAGCGGAATGCAGCTGGCTTCTTCTGACGCCGCGCCGCACACGATCTTGATGATGGCGGTCAGGCGGCATCTTGCGGATACACAACATCCTGTATGGGGCCGATGAGGGCATCGGCCCCATACAAAGTGCAGCAGGAAATCGATCACATAACGCAAAATCGAAAAGGAGGGCCGATGTTTCCATCGGCCCTCGTTTTTGTTCTGTTTCAGTCTTTTCTCGCCACCAGACGTTCAGCGGATTTATAGACATCGCCCGCGCCGACCGTCAGGATCAGGTCGCCGGGCCGCGCCGCAGACGCCAGATAGTCCGTCAGCTCCGGCAGGCTCGGGCAGTAGACGCTCCCCGGCACCTGCGCGGCCAGATCCGCCGACGAGACGCCGATCTTGTTCTGCTCGCGCGCGGCATAGATGTCAGTCAGCACCGCGAGGTCGACCGTGCGCAGCTCGCGCACAAAATCGTCAAACAGCGCCTTCGTGCGCGTATAGGTGTGCGGCTGGAACGCGCAGATCACGCGCTGATAGCCCATCGTCCGCGCCGTCTCAAGCAGGGCGTGCAGCTCGTTCGGATGGTGTGCATAATCGTCATAGACGTCTGCGCCGTGATACGTCCCCTTGAACTCCAGCCGCCGGCCCGCACCGTGGAACGCAGCGAGCGCCGCCTCCACATCCGCGCCGGAAATGCCAAACTTCCATGCCACCGCGCATGCGGCCAGCGCGTTCATCGCGTTGTGCCGCCCGAGCACGCCGAGATGCGGATGGCAATAAAGCGCTCCGCCGCAATAGACGTCAAACTCGCGGAAATCCGCCGAGAAGTTCCTGCCGCAGACGTCGTTCGTCTCCGCGAAGCCGAAGCGCACGTAGTCCATGCCGCGCAGCGCGTCGGCGGTATTGGCATCGTCACCGTTCGCCACGATCAGTCCGCCCGCTGGGACAAGCGCAGCAAACGCGCGGAACGAATGTTCCACGTCGGCCAGATCCTTGAAAAAGTCGAGATGGTCGGCGTCGACATCGAGAATGACCGCCGCCGTCGGGAAAAAGTTCAGGAACGAATTGCAGTATTCGCAGCTCTCCAAAATGATCGTGTCGCCGCGGCCTACGCGGTGCCCCGCGCCGAGCAGCGGGAGGCTCCCGCCGATCATGACCGTCGGGTCGCGCTGCGCCCGCATGAAGATGTGCGTCAGCATCGACGTTGTGGTCGTCTTGCCGTGTGTCCCCGCGACGCAGATCGCATTTTTGTACGACCGCATCAGATAGCCCCACGCCTGCGCCCGCTCGAAGATCGGGATGCCCGCGGCGCGCGCGGCAGCGATCTCAGGATTGTCATTGTGGGCGGCGGCCGTGCGGATGACGCAGTCGGCGCCCTCGATATTCTCCTCACGGTGGCCGATGTAGACGGTGATCCCGCTGCGCTGGAGCTCCTCTGTCGCGACGGAGGCGTTCATGTCCGAGCCGGTGATCTCCATGCCCATGCTCCGCAGCACAAGGCCGAGCGGCCGCATCGACACGCCGCCGATCCCGACCAGATGCGCCCGCCTGCCGGGCCGGAGATATTGTTCTATGGAACTGCTGTTTGCAGACATCATCAAAATTCCTCCAGATAAGGTCCTCGCGAACGCGGTATACCGCTTCGCGCATACAGGTTATTATAACCGCTTTTCCCATAGAACACAAGCAGAAACTTGACGCCTCCCTGCCGATTTTCCGCCGCACGATCGATTTTATAGGCAGGGGCCGACGCCCTCATCGTCCCCTACAGGAGGAAAATAACGAAGCCCCCTCGGAAGAGGGGGCCTCGCCGTTTACTTCAGCGTTGTGATGACCGCGGAGGCCAGGGCCTCGTCGGACAGCTCCTGTCCGATGCCCGGCAGCTCCGGCACATCGAAATAGCCCTGCTTCGGCTGATAGTCATATTTGCAGGACCGGATGTTCTCATCCAGCAGCGCCGCAGCGTGATGCTCATGGATCAGATAGTTCGGGATCACGGCCTCGAGCTGGAGCGCGGCTGCCGTTGCGATCGGGCCGCCGCAGATGTGCATCTGCACCGGGATGTCGTAGATGTGCGCCATATCGCAGATCTTCTTGCCCTCGGTCAGACCGCCGGTGTTGCCGAGATCCGGCTGGATGACCTGCAGCGCGTGGCTCTCAAAGAACGGGCGATAGCCCCAGCGCGTATAGATGCGCTCGCCGCTGGCCACCGGGATCTTGATGCTCTTGGAGATGAGCTCCATGTTGCCCGCGTTCATCGGCGACGTCGGCTCCTCATAGTAGAAGCATCCATATTCTTCGATCGCCCGCGCGAACTGGATTGCGCTGTTCGCGTCCGTCTTCGCGTGCAGCTCCACGATGATGTCCACATCCGGCCCCACCGCCTCGCGCACTGCCGCCAGCCGCGCAACGGACAGATGCAGATGCTTCTGGTCCATGATGCCGTATGTTCTGTGGCCGTACCAGACGCCCCGGTCGTCAAAGCCCACCGGGTCCACCTTCACCGCGTCATAGCCGTCGGCCAGCGCCTTTCTGGCGGCCTCGGCATATTCCTCCGGCTGCACGAGGCAGCGGCTCTCCTTGCCCCAGTCGAACTGGATCTGGCTCGCATAGGCCCGGAGCTTCTGGTTCGTCTTGCCGCCCAGCAGCTGATAGCACGGCACGTTCAGTGCCTTGCCCTTGATGTCCCAGAGCGCGATGTCGATCGCGCTGATCGCGCTCATCACCACGCCGCCATTGCCCATGCCCCAGAACGTCGAGCGGTGCAGCCTGTCCCAGATCTGCTCGTTGTTCATCGGGTCCATCCCGAGGATCAGCCGGCCGAAATCCTGCGCCATGCCATAGGCGGCGTCCTTGGCCCGGCCATACGTCAGGCCCATCTCGCCATATCCGCTGATGCCCTCATCCGTATTGATCCGGACGATCGTCGGGTTCCACGGAGAGCTTTCCGTCGCCGCGCGCCCAAGCGTCACAAGGATCACATCTACACTCGTAATTTTCATATTAGTCCTCCTTCAGAACCTCTGCAAGCTCCATTCCCACGCGCTGTCCCGCGAGGATCAGGCTCCGTTTGCCGACTTCGCACGGCACGAGTCCATGCTCCCGCGCGTCCCGCAGACGCAGCCCCTCCGCGTAGCCCGGATAGATCACGCGGTCAAAGCCCTTTGCGGGCGGGTTGTTCAGGATCCCGTGCGCCCACTGCTCCGCGCGGTGCGTGTATTCCACCATGTCCATGAACCGCTGCACATCCAGCATCAGGATCTGGCAGCCGTAATTCGACGGCTTCGCCCTGTCCCGGCACAGGCTGATCACATCGTCCTGATAGGCCGCGCCGGTCAGGATCCCGGCGAAGATGTTGATCATCCCCGCGATGCCAGATCCCTTCGGCCCGCCGAACGGCAGCAGAGAGCCGTGCCGCAGGATCTCCTCCGGGTCGGTACACGGCGCGCCGTTCCGGTCGACGCCGAGGCCCTCCGGCACCTTCTGCCCGAGATTCATCGCGTTCTCCAGCTTGTTGCCCGCGCAGACCGACGAAGCCATATCCAGGCAATAAGGCGGGAGCGTCCCCATCGGGGCGGCAAATGTCATCGGATTGGTGCCGAAATACTTTTTCGATCCGCCGAACGGCGCGATCGACGCCGGGGAGTTCGCCATCATCAGCAGGATCTTCCCGTGTGCCGCCGGACGCTCCGCATAATAAAGTCCCGCAGCATAGTGCTGCAGATTCGTCATCGACACGCTCGCGATGCCGAATGTCTCCGACATCTCCATCGCAAGGCCGATCCCGGCCTCCGCCACGGTCACGCCGAGTCCGCCGTCGCCGTCGATCGCCGCCACTGCGGGCGTCTTCCGCTCGATGCGGATCTGCGGCTCGGTATTGATCGTTCCCTTGAGGAACTGCTCGGTGTATTTGTTCACCAGCGCGAGCCCGTGCGAGAGAACGCCCTTGGCCTCCGTCGTCACGAACAGGTTCGCCTGCTGCCGCGCCCGCGCCGGGCGCAGCCCCGTTTTCGTAAAGATCTCCGCGACCAGCTCCGTATAGAATTCACAGGATCTTCTCATCGCGCCTCCTGCTCCATGCGCGGATGCACCGGGCTGTTGACCGCGTGCGTGGGCTTCTGGCCCTGCGCCACCTCGAGCACGCTCTGCACCACGCTCTTCACCGCGTTGTACAAACTCTCCACCGTGAACGACGCATTGTGCGGCGTCAGGCAGACGCGCTTGCAGTCAAACAGCGGGTACGACGCCTCGGAGATCGGCTCCGACGAAAAAACGTCCAGTCCCGCGCCGCCGATCTCGCCGCGCTGCAGCGCCTCGATCAGCTCGTCCTCACAGACCACGTCGCCGCGCGACGTGTTGATCAGGATGGCGCTGTTTTTCATCATTGTAAACTGCGCCTTGCCGATGCTGTGCCGCGTCTCCGGCGTCGACGGCAGATGCAGGCTGATGAAGTCCGCCTCACGGAAAATGCGCTCCGTCCCGTCCACGCGCTCAATATAGTCCGGGAGAGCCCCGGCGTAGGCGTCATAGCCCAGCACCTTCATGCCGAAGCCCTGCGCCGCGATCTGCGCGACGTGCCGCCCGATGTTGCCGCAGCCGATGATGCCGAGCGTCCGGCCCGTCAGCTCAAAGCCGCGGGAGGACACATCCGACGTAAACATTTTATACGCCGCCCGCTCCTTGCGGAACCGCACGTCCACCTGCTGCGCGTTGCGCGCGCATTCCAGCATCAGCATAATCGCCGCCTCGGCGACCGTGCGGCTGTTGATGGCCGGCGTATTGGTGACATAGATGCCCTGCTCCGCCGCATACTGCGTGTCCACCGTCTCGTATCCGACGCCCCGGCGGGCGATCAGCTTCAGCTTCGGCGCGGCATCGATGATCGCCTTACCGAAACCATGCTCCGGCTGCTCGAACGCGACCAGCGCATCGCAGTCCACAATGTCGCGGCAGATCCCGGCCTCCGTCGGTTCGGTCCCGCGCTTGATCTCAATACCGTTTTTCTCTAACTCCTGCACGGCAAAGGCAGGCATATCATGATAAACCAGCAGCTTAAATGCCATTTTGCTCCTTCTTTCTCACTCCAGCGAGGTGGTTTCCGCTTCCAGCATCTTCTCACGCGACTGCTCCGCAAAGTGGCAGGCCACACAGTGTCCCGGCGCGACCTCCTTCAGCTCCGGCGACTGCTCGAAGCAGCACGGCTGCGCCATCCAGCAGCGCGGGGCGAAGCGGCAGCCGGGCTTCGGATTCATCGGGCTCGGTACGTCGCCCTTGAGCAGGATGCGGCGGATCTTCTTCTCGACATCCACCTGCGGCACCGCAGAGAGCAGTGCGATCGAATACGGGTGCATCGTGCTCTCAAACATGGTATCCGTGTCGCAGAGCTCCACAATCTGTCCCAGATACATGACCGCGATGCGGTTGGAGATATGGCGCACGACGCTCAGGTCGTGCGAGATGAACAGATAGGAGATGCCGAGCTCCTTCTGAATGTCCATCAGCAGATTGATGATCTTCGCCTGGACCGACACGTCCAGCGACGAGACCGGCTCGTCGCACACGATCAGCTTCGGATTCAGCGACAGGGCCCGCGCAATGCCGACGACCTGCCGCATGCCGCCGTCCAGCTCGTGCGGATAGTGATCGAGCAGGTTTTCCGGGATGTCCACGCGCTGGCAGAGCTGCTCCACCATGCGGTCGATCTCTTCGCTCGTCCCCAGCTTCTGCACCTCGAACGGCTCTCGCAGGATCTTGCGGACCGTCTTTCTCGGGTTCAGTGAGGAATACGGATCCTGGAAGATGATCTGCATCTTCCGGCGCAGGGCCTGGCTCTCCGCGCCCTTCGCCTGGAATACATCCGTTCCCTCGAAGAGCAGCTCGCCGTCCGTGGCCTTCAGCAGGCGCATCGCCACATTGCCGATCGTGCTCTTGCCGCAGCCGGACTCACCGACCAGACCGAGCGTCTCGCCGGGGTAGATGTCAAAGCTCACATCGTCCACCGCATGCAGCTTGCCCTTGCCCTTGATCGTAAAATACATCTTCAGGTGCTTTGCCTCGACAAGCGGTCTTTTTTCAGTTGTCATATCAAAGCCCTCCTTATTCCGCGAAGCACGCCACATAGTGGTCGTCGTTGATCCGCCGCATCTGCGGCTGGCAGCTCTTGCATTCCGCCGTGCATCCAGCGCAGCGGGGATGGAACGCGCAGCCCTCCGGCAGATTCTGCGGGTCGGCCACACGGCCCGGAATGGCATGCAGCCGTTCCCGCTCGCCGCTCAGACGCGGGATCGCGTTGAGCAGGCCCACTGTGTACGGATGTGCAGGATGCTTGAACACCTCATAGACCGTGCCATATTCGATGATGCGCCCGGCATACATGACGGCCACCTTCTGACACAGCTCCGCCACGATGCCGAGGTTGTGCGTGATCATCAGCAGCGACGAGTTATACTGCACCTGGAGCTGCTTCATCAGCTCGAGGATCTGCGCCTGGATCGTCACGTCCAGCGCCGTCGTCGGCTCGTCCGCGATCAGCAGCTCAGGATTACAGGCCAGGCCCGCCGCAATGCCGACACGCTGACGCATGCCGCCGGAAAACTGGTTCGGATAGTCCTTGATGCGGTTGCCCTTGATGCCCACCATCTCCAGCAGCTCCTGCGCGCGAGCCTTGGCCTCCTTGTCCTTCATGCCGCTGTGCTTGCGCAGCACCATGGCGATCTGCTCGCCGACGGTGAAGACCGGGTTCAGCGCGGTCAGTGGATTCTGAAAGATCATCGAGATGCGGTTGCCACGCAGGTTTTCCAACTCTTTCTCCTTCATCTCGAAGACCGATCTCCCGCAGTAGGTGATCTCGCCGCTGGTGTAGCGGCCGGCCGGCTTCGGCAGCAGGTTCAGGATCGACAGCGCGGTCGTCGTTTTGCCCGCGCCGGACTCGCCCACAAGGCCGAGGCTCTCGCCTTTATGGATCGTCAGGCTCAGGCCGTTGAGCGCATGCACAATGGCGCGCTCCGTCTTGAATTCCACGGCCAGATCTGTGATTTTCAGCAGTTCTTCCATCTTTGTTCTCCTATATCAGACCTTTTTCGGATCCAGCACGTCGCGCAGACCGTCGCCAAGGAAGTTGAAGGCGAGCACGGTGATCATCAGCGCGATGCCCGGCGCCAGCACCAGCCACGGCGACGTCGCCAGATACTGCCGTCCGTCGGCGATCATGTTGCCCCAGGAGGGCGTCGGCGCGGGGATGCCGAGGTTGAGGAAGCTCAGCGTCGCCTCGACGAGGATCGCGTTGCCGAAACGGCTGCTGGCCAGAATGATGATCGGCGTCGTCACGTTCGGAAGGATCTGCGTGAACATGATGTGCAGGTTCGACGCGCCGAGCACCTTCGACGCCGACACGAATTCCTGCTTCTTGACGACCATGACGTTGTTCCGCACCACTTTACAGTAGCGCACCCAGCCCGAGATCGTCAGCACCGCGATCAGGTTGAACACGCTCGTACCCATCACGGCCATGACCGCGATGGCAAGGATAATGTTCGGCAGCGCCAGGAACACGTCGCACGCGCGCATGATCACCTTGTCCACCGCGCCGCCGATATAACCCGCGATGATTCCGAGTGCCGTCCCGAGCAGCACCTGCAAAAGTACCGCAGCCGCCGCGATCAGCAGCGATGCCGTGCCGCCCGTCAGTAGCCGGGTGAGCACGTCGCGGCCCAGCTGATCGGTGCCGAGAATGTGTCCGCTCAGCCCGTCGGCAAAGCCGACCGGCGCGATCATACGCTCGCTGATCGAAGATTTCTCCGCGTCATACGTCACGTAAAGCGGCGAAAGAAAGCATATAATGAGTACGCTCAGCGCCAGGATGATGCCCACCATAAAGAAGGGACTCCGGCCCATTCTGCGTAAAATAATTCCCTTATTCAAGACCTGTGCCTCCTTACTCCAGCGTGATACGCGGGTCTACCAAAGAGTTGATGATGTCCACAATCAGATTGATGACCGCAAACATCGCCGCGATGACCAGCAGCGACGACTGCACCAGCGAATAATCGCGCGTGCTGACCGCCTGATAGACCAGCTGTCCGAGGCCGGACCACGAGAAGATCGTCTCCACGACCACAGTGCCGGCCAGAAATACGCCGATCTGCACACCGACAAGCGTAATGATCGGGATCAGCGCATTTTTGAACGCATACTTCCAGAGCACCTGCTTGCGGCTCATGCCCTTGGCATAGGTCGCGGTGATGTAGTCCTCCTTCAGGACGTCGATCATACCGGACCGGCCGATGCGCGTGATCTCGGCTGCGACCGGATAGCCCAGCGTGATCGCCGGCAGGATCACGTATTTGATCCCGCCATAACCCATCGCCGGCAGCCAGCCGAGCTTGGATGAGAAGACATAGATGAGTAGAATGCCGAGCCAGACCGGAGACATGGACTGGCCAAAGATGGCGAAAAACATCGCCATGAAATCCGTCACCGTGCCCTGCTTGGACCCGGCGACCACGCCCAGCGGGATACTCACCGCGAGGCAGACGACGATCGTCCAGAAGGTCAGCTTGCCGGTCACAGGCATGCGGCTGGCAATGATCTTCGAGACCGCCTGTTTATAGATCGTAGAGGTTCCGAGGTCGCCCCGCAGGACGCCGGACATATACATAAAATATTGCTGATAAAGCGGCTTATCCAAGCCGAGCTTGATCTCCATCTGCTGGACCTGTTCTTCCGTTGCGTCATCGGGAAGCATCATGCGCGCGGGGTTGCCGCTTGCCATACGGATCAGCAGGAAGGCGAAGATGGAGACGAAGAACAGGACAATCAGGGTTTGAAGCACCCGCTTGCCGATGTAGCGTAAAAACATAATTCATTCCTCCGACGGTTCAAACCGTTGCAGATGGCCCTTGCGGGCCATCTGCAGCCGGTTTATGGGATCAGATCTTGCCGAATCTCTTATTCATGCGTGACATACTTGAAGTTGAACAGGCCGTCCTGATAGAGTTCGATGCCCTCCACGCCGTAGGTGATGGCGTAGGTCGAAGCCAGGCGAACCAGCGGCAGGTGGACCAGATCCTCGCTCCACATGACCACGCACTCTTCCAGAAGTGCTCTGCGCGCATCGGGATCCATCTCGGAGTTGGACTCAATGATCTTCTCATTGAGCGCCTCATCCACGAAGAAGCTGTGGTGCGCGTCGTTCAGAACACGCATGTTGAAGTACTTGTAGGGTTCGCCGTTCTCCTGCATCGTCGCCACGAGGAAGACGTCATAATCGCCGGTGGCGCGCAGGTCGCTGAGCGTCGCGGTCTCCACGATCTCCACGGAGGAGTTGAAACCGACTTCCTGCAGCATGTCGGACACAGCCAGCAGGCTCTCCTGCGATTTCTTCGTGCCGGTGTTGGAGACGAGCACGATCGGTTCGCCGTTGTAGATGCTGTCCGCGAGATAGGCCTTCGCGGTATCCGGATCATAGTCATAGTGCGCGGTCTTGTCGCTGTAGCCGATAACCGTTTCGACTGCAAAGCTGTCCGTCACAGACGCCTGGCCGCCGAAGACATAGTCCGCGATGCTCTGGCGGTCGATCGCATGCGCGAACGCCAGACGGACGTTTTTGTCGCGGAACACGGAGTTCTCACCGCACTGGAAGCCAAAGTACTGGACCGTACCGGTGTTGATATTGACCAGCTCGATCTGGTCCTCGCTGCCATCGTAGAGGCCGATGTTGTCCGAGGCAATGCCGGAGGACGCAATGTATGCCTGCACGTCGCCGTTGCGGTGCGCCGCGACTGCGGTGGACGCCTCGAGCACGAATCTCAGATAGACGTCATCATAGTAGGAGTCAAAGTCACCCCAGTAGTTCTCGTTCTTGGTCACGTGGACATACTGGCCATCGATCCACTCATCGAACACCCACGGGCCGGTGCCGATGAAATTCTGGTCGTTGAAGGCCGCCTCGCCTTCCGCTTCCCACTGAGCCTTCTGGATGATGGCCGTGACGGAGAGGCTGTTCATAACAGCAGCATAGGGCTGAGAGAGCGTGATGGTGACCGTATAGTCGTCAGAGGATTCCACGCTCTCCAGCAGGGACCAGTAGATCGAGGAGATGTTCAGCTCGCGGTTGTCGATCAGCCGCTGGAACGTGCAGACCACGTCCGCCGCGGTGAAGTCGGTGCCGTCCTGCCACTTGACGTCCTTGCGGAGCACAAAGGTGATCTGCGTGCCGTCATCCGAGAACGACCAGCTCTCTGCGAGGCCCGGGGTGTAGTTGCCCGCGTGGTCCGATTCGACCAGCGCGTCAAAGCACATGTTTCTCGGCTGATAGCCGGGCGCGTTGTTCGCGTCGTGCGGGTCGAGCGTCACGAGGTTTTCGCTGAGCGCGATGGACAGCGTCTTGCCGGCGGCCGCCGTGTTGTCCGCTGCGGCGGTCGTGTCGCTGCTCGTGTCGTTTGCTGTGGGGGTCGTTGCGTCTGTGGGATCCTGCGTGGTATCCGCGCTCGTGCCCGAGCAGGCCGCGAGGCCAAGCACCAGCACCAACGCCAGCAGAAGCGCGATCATACGTTTTTTCATAGGAACCTCCATCATATTTTTGTTTTTAGGCAGCGGCTGCGTGCCGCCCGCGCCCTTCGTGCGCTGCTTTTCAGATCCTTGGCTGGATCTTTTGAAATCGTGCGTGTATTTCAGATGCTCCAGCTCCGGAAAACTGCGCCTTGGAGCCGCGGATAGGCCGTCGACGCACTGCCATTTTATTTTACGATCTTGCGATCGCAGAATACGGTCTGCTCAGCGGCCCAGCCAACCGCCGTCGACGGCGATGGTGTAGCCGTTGATATAATCCGAGGCCGAGCTCGCGAGGAACACGGCGACGCCCTTGAAATCCTCCGGGGTGCCCCAGCGGCCGGCCGGGATACGTTCGAGGATTGCGGGGTTGCGCGCAGGGTCGTTGCGGAGAGCCGTCGTGATCTTGGTCGCGATATAGCCGGGCGCGATGGCGTTGACATTGATGCCGTACTTGGCCCACTCGTTTGCAAGTGTCATCGTCAGTCCCTTGACCGCCGACTTCGACGCCGTGTAAGACGGCGTCCGGATCCCACCCTGGAAAGCCAGCAGCGACGCGGTGTTCACGATCTTGCCGGGGATCTTCTTCTCGATCATCTGCGCGCCAACGCGCTGCGTCAGGAAGAAGAGCGTCTTGATGTTCAGGTTCATCACGTCGTCCCAGTCCTTTTCCGAGAACACCGTGCAGTCCTCGCGCCGGATAGCACCGGCATTGTTGAACAGGATGTCGATCCGCCCGTAATGCTCCATCACCGCGTCAAACACCTTGTTGACCGATTCCATCTTTGACAGGTCTGCCTTCACTGCGAAGAACCGCCGGCCCAGCGCCGTGACGAGCTCCTGCGTTTTGCTGATGTCCGAGCGGTAGACTGCCGCGATGTCCGCCCCGGCCTCCGCCAGACCGACCGCGATCGCCTGCCCGATGCCGTCATTCGCGCCGGTGACAAGGGCGATCTTTCCCGCAAGGGAAAATTGATCCAGGATCATTTGCCTGCCTCCTCTCCGATCTTGATGATGATCTTGCCGTTCATGCTGCCGGACTCCTGCAGGCGGAGGGCCTCGTCCAGCTGCTCCAGCGGGAACTCCGCAGAGATCATCTTTTCAAAGTCAAATCCATGCGAACGATAGAGCTTGTGCAGCACATCCACCGTCCGCGCAAAGTCCTTGAGCGAATGTACGCGGCTGCCGCGCAGCTCCACTTCCTTCAGGACCATCTTGTTCGTCTGATATTCCCGTGCGACCGACGGAATGCCGACCATCACCGCGCAGCCGCGGATCTTCGTCACCGTGGCCAACGCCTGTGCGCCGGGCTTCGAGCCGGACACCTCCAGCACCTTGTCAAAGCCATAGCCATCCGTCATGGCTGCGACCGCCTCGCAGAGATCCTCCTTGCCGGAGTTGATCGTCTGGAAGCCGAAGGACTGAAGCAGCGCGAGGCGGCTTTCATTGACCTCCGCCACGACCACGCGCGCCGCGCCGAAATACCGTGCAGCCACCGCGCACATAATGCCGATCGGGCCGCCGCCGATGACCAGCACATCGTCGCCGGGCGTGACCTCCGCGCGCATGCAGGCGTGGAAGCCCACAGCCAGCGGCTCTGTCAGGATCGCCGCACGATCTGGGATGTCGTCCTCCACGCGGAACACACGTTTGGCCTCCGCTGTGACATACTCGGCGAACGCGCCATCAATGTGCAGGCCCATGATCTTCAGATCCTTGCAGACATGGAAGTCGCCGTCCAGGCACGCGCGGCACACACCGCAGCTCTCCAGCGGATGGACGACCACGCGGTCACCGACCTCGTAGCACACCGGCTCGTCCGTGTTGATCTCCTCCACGATACCGAGCACCTCATGGCACATGATGCGCGGCACAGTCGCCGTCAGGTGCCGGTGATGGTAGACCGTGATGTCCGAGCCGCAGACGCCGCCGTACAGTACACGGATCAGCACGCGGCCCTTCGCGGGCACAGGCTTCGGGACATCCTTGTATTCAAGGTGCTCCCAATCTGTCAGTACATTTGCTTTCATGTGTTCCTCCTCAGATCGCGCCGATCTCCGCGTAGGCCTGCTGCAGCGAAGAGCCGTTTTGCAGGCGTCTGCGCACCTCATTCTCCTTTTCGATCGTCTTCAGCGCCGCGTCGATCACCTCACCGGCCACTGCCTTCGGGATCACGACTACGCCGTCGATGTCGCCGAAGATATAGTCACCCGGGCAGATCGTGACACCATCGATCGTGACAGGGATCTGGCACTCGTTGATCTCGCAGCGGCCCTTGGACGTCTTGGGGTCCTTGCCGCGGTAGAACAGCGGGAACTCCATCTCCTTCAGCGCCTTGATGTCACGCGCATAGCCGTCCAGCAGGACGCCCGCGCCCTTGCGGCCATTGACCGCCGTGGCGAACAGCTCTCCGAAAACCGCGCAGTTATAGTTACCGCGGACGACCAGCACGTAAATCTCATCCTCGCCCAGCTGATCGACGACCTTGCACTGTGCCGTCAGCGGATCGGGCGGCATGGAGTAGACCTCGGTGCCGATGCTCGTAAAGGCCGGCCCAAAGATGACCGTGTCGTCCGTCAGCCCGGCGATCCGGTTGCTGAGCGACTGGTTCCGGTAGCCCCTCTGATCCAACACATCGCAGAGGATCCCACTATACAGGACCTTTCGCAGATATGCAATATCCATTTTCGTTTCCATTATATCCTTCCTTTCCTTATCTCTGCACTCTGCCGGTGCCGTCGCCGCCCATGAGCTTGGTGACGTCGGAGACGGTGACGCGGTTG